>CAKQVC010000212.1 GCA_934277655.1 uncultured Clostridia bacterium | reverse complement strand
ACAGAAAAAAAAATTACCAAGATCACTGTTAATGATAAGGAATATGTATTGCCATTTTATCGCTGTATTGCTAATATGGTGATTATTGACGGAAGAAGTGGCATCGTAAAGTTTTTTCAGGCCAGAGGATACAGTACTCGTGGAGAGGATGCGGGATATATTCTGAGAGGAAGGCAGTATCAGGAGAAGAATACAGAGGTCAATGACCGGGATGTAACAGGACGGAATTTTGAAGAGATTTTCGGCGATTCGCCGTTTACGCAGAATGTTTTTTCCATTATGGAAGGAAAAAGTGCGGCACTGATCAATCAGATTTGTGATATCAACAAGCGCCCGGCTATCTGTAATGTTATTCCGGGCGAAAAAACGGATGGAGATGAGGGCTATCAGGGCGTTTTCGTAACCATCGAAAATGCAGAACACCTGGAACAGATGATGGAGGAGCGAAATGAGCTTTTAAGACAGATGGAGTCCAGAAACCTGCAGGTGCAGCATGGCAGACACGATTATCCGGAAGGGCTGCTGGAAGATTTTGCAGGGCGGAGTGAAAAAGCAAAAGCCGTAAAATATATGGCATATAAAGCGTCAAAAAGTAAATTTACAGTACTTCTTACAGGTGAGAGCGGAACCGGTAAAACCCGTATTGCCAGAGAGATCCACAGACTATGGAATCCCGATGCACCGTTTGTAGAGGTAAACTGCACGGCTATCGCACCATCACTGTTTGAGAGTGAACTGTTCGGCTATGTAGGAGGAGCCTTTACAGGGGCCAGGAATGAGGGCAAAATCGGGTTTTTCGAGGCTGCAAACAAAGGGACGATCTTCCTGGATGAGATCGGAGAAATGACGCCCGATATCCAGGTCAAGCTGCTTCATGTGCTACAGAACAAGACGATATACAGAGTCGGATCTTCCAAGCCGATCAAGATCGATGTGCGAGTGATCGCTGCAACGAATAAAAACTTAGAAGAAGAAGTAGCATTGGGCAGGTTCCGGCAGGATTTATATTATCGGATCAATGTTTTCCCGATTGCACTTCCGCCAATCCGGGAACATAAGGCGGATTTGTATGTGCTGATCAATCAGATCTTGCAGGATGTCTGTGCAGCGTATAATTTCGAGCCGAAGCAGTTTTCGGGAGAAGCGATCCAGCAAATGGTCGCTTACGACTGGCCGGGTAATGTGCGGGAACTGGAAAATGTCATAGAGCGTGCTATTACCATCTGCGATTCGGATATCATCTATGCAGAACATCTTTGTATTGGCAACGACACGGTTCCGGTAACGATGAAAGAGCAGATTGCCAGAGAAGAAAAGCGCATCCTGGAAATGGCATTGATGAAATTTAATGGAGATAAGCAGAGGGCAATGGAAGAACTGGACATGTCCAAGAGCGTTTTCTATGAAAAGATAAAGAAATATGGACTGCGGTAGTGCAGCGGATGACGGCATCATGTGCTGAATTGCAGTAAATAAACGTATTCTTGATAGGGGGCGTAGAAGCGCAGTGTATATCGGGATACAATAAATGCGGAATAATAAAAACAGGCATTTGCAGGAAGACTGTTAAGCCGGGGAGAAAAACTTTCCTGCCCGGAAGCAGTTGATAAAAGTACAGATGCCTGTTTTTGTGTGTTTATAGATGTATGTTTTTTATGTATTTATTTCTGTGAAGTCAGAATCTTGTGTACCGACAAGATTTCAGCCAAGATTCCATTCTTGATGGCTTCTTCATCCGGTGCCATATGTTCATTGTGGAGAGGCCAGTTCTGCGGATCTGCCGGATTATGAGTCCCCAGATTAAAGTAGAAACCGCGACAGCCGTTCTGTGTGAAATAGGCAAAATCATCACCGCCCATGCTAGGGGTTTCTGCGATTACGATATTATCGCTTCCCAGATTTTCTTCCAAAACAGGGATAAGCATATCGAAAAGCTCGCCGCTGTTTACCAGAGGCGGATAGCCATTTTCGAATGTAACTTCGCAGTCGGCACCGTAAGCGGCTGCAGTGTCTTTTGCGAGTGTTTCGATACGTCCTTTTATAAATTCCCGCAGTTCCAAGTCAAAGGTACGGATCGTTCCCTGCATGACAGCTTCACCGGAAATCACATTCTTGGCAGTGCCACTGTGGAACTTGCCAAAGGTAATGATAGCCGGAGTTGTTGGAGGAAGATTTCTGGTAATGATCGTCTGAACCCCCAGTAAAATCGCGCATGCCGGAGGAAGTGCATCAAGTCCGCCTTCCGGATGTGCACCGTGGCAGGATCTTCCTTTTACCGTGATGTTCACTTCGCAGGTTGAGGCATTCATATAACCGCGAATGACTTCCAGCTTACCGGAGTCGATCATCGGAGCCACATGAAGTGCAATGACATCTCTGACCGGTGGATTTTCCATGCAGCCTGCCTGGATCATCTGATCAGCTCCGCCGATGGTCTCCTCTGCCGGCTGGAAAAAAAGCTTTACAGTTCCGGGAAGATCAGCTGCATTTTCTTTCAGTATCTTGGCTGTTCCTAAGAGAATGGCAGTGTGCATATCATGGCCGCAAGCATGCATAACGCCCGGAGTTTTGGATGCATAAGGCAGACCGGTTGCTTCCTGTACCGGAAGTGCGTCGATATCTGCACGGATGGCAACAGTATGGTCGGTATTCTGACCGTAGATCGTTGCACAGACTCCGTGGCCTGCAATGTGATTTTCATAAGGAATTTCAAGATCATCAAGCCATTTGCAGATCCGCTTTTCTGTTTCTGCTTCCTGTTCGCCGACTTCAGGATGCATGTGGATTTCTCGACGGATCGCAACGACTTCATCATAAATTTTCTCTATTTCGGCCTTGACTGTATTTAAATCAAATGTCATATTTACACCTCCATGGTTTTGTACTATAATAATATATTACAAAAATAAATGCAATAATTATGCCATGAAAAAACATTTTTTTGTATGTTAGCGTCGGCTCCCAACGGGATATCGTACGGCGGATTCGCAAAACATTTCATGCCTGATGTGGAACATGGCAGAGTAACGAAAGGGAGTCAGGGAATGGACTTGTCGAAATTATATAAACCAGAGAGTGGAAAAAAAGGTGTGGAGCAGTTAATGGAAGCACTGGAACGAAATGCGCATTTTGAAAAATCCACGGCTGACAAAATGGAAGCTTACCGCAAATGGAAGGAAAGAAAGGTCCTTGTAGATGGAGAACTCCGGAATCCGGATGATCTGGATGGCAAAAAGGAAGCCGCAAGAAGACGCAGAGAAGAACGCACCCGCATTGTTGGATGGATTTTGGGTGGATTGATCTTTATAGCAGCAATCGGACTTTGTGTTTTATCGTCCAAAGGGATCAATCCGCTGGACAACCTGCAATTTAACAACGAAAGTCCAGTGACTTCGAAGCTTTTTCATTTTCTGCATGGAAATCGCATGTAGTCAGTTATATACCGGGAAAGCTAAAAATGAAATGAGTGACAAATAATTTGAAATTAATTCGAAAAGAGGAATGAAATGGTAAAAGTTGTAATAGGTATTGGTATCATCATCGCGTCGTTTATTTATATCATGATTAATCATGATAAAAGCATGATGGAGAACTTGAGAGAAAAGGGAATGAAGAAATTGGAGAAGAGAGAACTGGAGAAAGCACAGGCACAGGTAGAAGCAATGCAGGCAGAACAGCTCCCGAAGGAGGGAGCAGAACCGGTATCGCAAACAGATGTCGAGCAAGCAGAGCAATAAATGTAACAAGTGGTTGTCAAGCATCAAAGCAATAGCCAGGTGCAATGTTGGAAGAGACATAGCCGCTGCAGCGACCGGACAAGGATAAAAGCTTACAAAAAACAAATACGCATAAGGTCTACCTGATGTGATCAGCAAGGATTACTTGGGTAGACTTTTTTAAATAGGCGGGTAATAAGAAAGACTGCGAAGAAGGATAAAATTCTTCACAGTCTTTCTAGTGTGGATGCTGCAGGCAGTTAGTGGTTCTGCAGGAGAACGATAAACAGCGTCAGCGGGGTAGCGGTATTCATGAATGCAGCAACAGCAGCGAAACCATAGGCAACGGCAAGTGCTTTCCACTTTTTCGTATAGCCGGGGAGAACCTTGAATTTCTTGATGACACGAACGTCCTCCCTTTCTTTCATCATCTTAAAG
>CAKQVC010000211.1 GCA_934277655.1 uncultured Clostridia bacterium | reverse complement strand
ACGATGGTAATACGCCCTTTCAGCACATAGCCGAATTCTTCTCCTTCATGCGGGTTATCCGGATAAGTTGTTCCTCCCGGCTGCAGTGTCAGCCGGATTGGCTCCATCATGTTTTTCTGAGCATTGGGGATGATCCACTCTATCCGACTGCCAAGTTCTTCATCGTCTTTCTCAAAGTAGTCATCTTCTCCGAAAACCAACTGCACCGTTTCTTCTTCTTTCGAAAAAAAATCGCTGAGAGTTGTCCCCAGGCACTGTAAAATATCTTCAAGGGTCGAAATGGACGGAGAAGTCAGGTCATTTTCCAGTTGCGAAATAAAGCCTTTGGAAAGTTCGCTCCGATCCGCCAGTTCTTCCTGCGTCAATCCGTTTCTCATACGCAGCTCTTTAATTTTCGATCCGATTTCCATGGATTCTACCTTCTTTTTTAAGTTCTATTTTTCAGTTCTATAAATTAAACTTTTAGTTTAGTATTTCTAAACCCAGCGATATGATTATACCGCAAATATAAAAAAAAGCAAGCTTTTTTTCTTTGATTCTGCAAGAAGCTCTATTCTTTGGATAAAATTCAGCAGATCATCATATTCCACAGCATGCATATTCCAAGACAGGCCCGCATAAATTATCTTGAAATGTACTCCTGTCTCCCCTGCCGGGCTGCAGCAAGGGGAGTCTTGATCTTCCTCATCTGCAGCCGGAAAGGTTGTGTGAATTTATGGATGATAATACAAACACATTAAAAAAGAGGCTGCTACGAAAACCCGGCCGTAAAACCTGCATTTGTTTTCTTGTCGTGCTTCTCCTTGTTCTTCTGGTTTATCTGTTTTTCTTTCAAGGACTGGGCGGACTGATATCCGGTACTCAAAACGTGGGTTTTGTCAGCCTAAATGAAGATGCCGTCCCACAGATGATCATCAAAGATGTTATTCCTGAATACCGGGAACTGGAACGTGCACTCGGCTGTGTTTCTGACGGCAAAGTTTACGTCATCGTAACCAGAGGCGAGAAACCAACTGCCGGATACGATCTTTCTATTGAAAAAATCCAGCTTCAAAAAACGGAGAAAGGTTCCAACATGGTCGTGACTGCTTTGTTTAAAGAGCCAACTGCCGGCGAAACTGTTTCCCGTATCATTACCTACCCTTACGCTGTTGCGAAAACTGACCTGGAGGGTCTGCCTGACACCATTGAGCTGAATATAAAATACGAAGAGTAGAGTCCTGCGTAGAACTCTACTCTATTCTTTATTCTATGTTTGGTATGATGTTTCCTGTGATTTTTCGCTACACTAGTTTTTTTACTGCTTTTTCAATGTCTGCTGCAGTCATGCCGTATTTGGCTTTCAGTTCCTCCGGTTTGCCGGATTCACCGAAAGTATCCTGCTGGCCGACCATTGCCATCTTAACCGGGCATTCCTGGGCAGTCACTTCTGCCACTGCACTGCCAAGACCTCCGATCACAGAATGCTCTTCTGCTGTGACGATCGCACCGGTTTCTTTGGCTGCTTTGATGATGATCTCTTTATCTAAAGGTTTGATGGTATGCATGTCGATCACCCGGATCTCAATGCCTTCTTCTGCCAGTTTTTCTGCTGCCGTCATTGCTTCATTAACCATGATTCCGGTTGCAATGACGGTTGCATCTGCATAGCTGCCATCTGCCTTCTGTTCGTCTCTTACGCAGACACCTTTTCCCAACTGGATCTTTGCTGCCATTTCGTCAGTATAGAAGGTCGGAACTGCGGCTCTTCCCAGTCTTACATATGCTGGTCCATCCATCGCAATGACCTGATGCAGGAGTGTTCTTGCAGATGCTCCGTCGGATGGATTGATTACTGTCATGCCCGGGATCGTTCTCATCAAAGCGATATCTTCAAATGTCTGATGGCTGGCGCCGTCTTCGCCTACCGTGATGCCGGCATGGGTTGCACAGATTTTTACATTCGCGTGGGTGTAGCCGATAGAGTTACGAATGATTTCAAAAGCTCTGCCTGCTGCAAACATAGCGAAAGTGCTTGCACATACTACTTTGCCGGAAAGCGCGATTCCACATGCGGTCGCATATAAGTTCTGCTCTGCGATCCCCATATCAAAGAATCTCTTCGGATAAACTTTTGCAAACTCTGCTGTCATCGTGGACTTGGAAAGGTCTGCATCCATGACCACAAGATTTGGGTTTTCCGCTCCGATTTCCACCAGTGCCTTTCCATATGCCTGGCGGGTTGCCATTTTTTCCTGTTTTACGTCTGCCATTACCATTCACCTCCAAGTTCTTTTACTGCTTGTTTTGCTTCTTCTTCGCTCGGAGCTTTACCGTGCCATCCTGCCTGATCTTCCATGAAAGAAACACCACGACCTTTATGGGTTTTGGCGATAATAACAGTTGGTCTGCCTTTACATGCTCTTGCAGCATCAAATGCTTCAAAGATTTCATCAAAATCATGTCCGTCGATGACCAGCACATTAAATCCAAATGCCTTGAATTTTTCGTCAATCGGTCTTACCGTCATAACATCATCGTTCTTGCCATCGATCTGAAGTCCGTTCCAGTCTACAATGGCACAAAGGTTGTCCAGCTTATAATGTCCTGCTGCCATCGCAGCTTCCCAGACGATGCCCTCCTGGAGTTCTCCGTCCCCAAGGAGTACATAAATTCTGCTGTTACCTGCGGTTTTTCCCTCTGCTGCATCCATTTTTGCAGCCATTGCCATGCCGACAGACACGGAAAATCCCTGTCCGAGAGAGCCTGTAGACATTTCTATGCCTGGTACTTTATCTCTGTTCGGATGTCCCTGAAAACGACTGCCCAGTTTACGAAGGCTCATAATGTCTGCTACCGGGAAATAGCCTCTCTCTGCCAGGGCAGCGTATTGTACAGGTGCTGCGTGTCCTTTTGATAAAATGAACTTATCCCTTCCCTCCATTTTCGGATTTTTCGGATCGATATTCATTTCTTTAAAGTATAATGCTGTAACAATATCTGCGGCGCTGAGCGATCCGCCCGGGTGGCCTGAGGCTGCCTTATGTACTGCTTTTACGATATCCACACGGATACGGGAAGCAATTTCCTCAAAGTTTTTTTGTTCCATTTTCATCCTCCGTAAAATATATTGTGATTGAAAGAGGCGGACGGGCGTTTCCGCTTTCTGCCCGCATCTTTCAAAATAATGAACGTTTTTCGGTTCTATCATTCTATCGTTTTACCGCTTTTTCGGCTTTTAAAAATCGGTCGAAAAATGTCATATTTTTTTTATTATAGCACATTTTATGGATTATGCGAATGCTTTTCGACGATTTTCAATGACTTTCGATGATTTCTCACTTTTCGTCGTGAGGATCATGAAATTCCAACGATTTCTAAATAATTTTTAGTGATTTTCAAACAAATTTGCAATTCCCAGACTGACACCTAGTGCTTCATCCACAACCGGGATCTGTGCATCATTCAGAGAACCGATTCTTTCCTTCAGTCGCTGCTTGTCGATAGTTCTCAGCTGTTCCAGCAGAACCACCGAATTCTTGCTGAGTCCGCCCTGTGTGGCCTGTAGTTCTACATGGGTCGGCAGCTTAGCCTTTCCTGTCTGTGAAGTAACAGCAGCCACGATGATCGTCGGGCTGTATTTATTTCCTACATCATTCTGTACTACCAGTACAGGTCTTACTCCCCCTTGTTCAGAGCCTACCACAGGACTGAGATCCGCAAAAAACAAGTCTCCCTTTTTTACGATCACGTCCAACACTCCCTTTTCACTATCTGCTGCACATACGCAGCCCTTTACTTTTTTCGGGCCAAGTGACTGGTATCTTCGGGCGGTATCTTTTTCTGATTCAGGTTCTGATTCTAGTTCTGGTTCTGATTTCGTTTCATCATATCTCACGCAAAACCACTTGGACGAAAGGATCCATACAGGAATGTTCTGTTCCTCATTCCTTGATATCTGCTATACAGAACCCTTCAG
Source organism: uncultured Clostridia bacterium (assembly GCA_934277655.1). GTDB lineage: Bacteria > Bacillota > Clostridia > Peptostreptococcales > Anaerovoracaceae > CAG-238. Next base: position 208 of record CAKQVC010000211.1, on the reverse strand, counting down.
GATTTCTCGGATCGCATATGCTGTATAGAGTGGAAGGTCGCCTGCAGTCAGTCCGTATTCTCCCAACTTTTCAGCTCCCAGGTCGCCTGCCTTTCCGTGAAGCCAGACACCCGCCAAAGCAGCCTGGTCTGCCGGAATCCCCTGTCCGGAAAGTCCTGCAAGGATTCCGGTCAGGACATCTCCCGATCCACCTGTCGCCATACCGGGG
>CAKQVC010000210.1 GCA_934277655.1 uncultured Clostridia bacterium | reverse complement strand
GATCAAATCCGCGGTAACACATCATGTGAACGTTTTCTTCCATTCCGTTTTCCGTCAGTATCTGATAGATCCGGTTCATTTCATTTTCATCGGCAACGATCAGATAAATATTCTCTGTGATATCCGTTGCATCGCTTCCTCTCATGATCAGTTTTTCTGCCCTGCCGATGACTTTATATCGTTTATCACCAATTTCAAGCGTATCGCAGGTAAGTCCTTTTTCATTGCTCTGATATAGGAGTTGACTTGGTTTAAGTTGTATTTCTTCCCCGGAATTCAAGTTATAGCTATCGGCTGTCATAATACAAAAGGATTTGGCTCCGCTAGTATAAGTGTTATAAAATTCCAGTTTATCATTGTTGATCTGCCCGAAAAATCCATATAAATCATAGCTGACGATGTTTTGCAGCTTGATATTTTTCTCCTCGTCATCCATCAGTTTGACTCTCTGATCCAGATCTTTCGATACGGCGTGGAAGGTTTTAAGGTCTGATTGATACAAACTTGCCGTCAGCTCCACATCCCGCGGATAGCCTTTATTGATCGAGTCTTCTGAACCGAAATAAAGGCAGGCAGTTGACGAAATCATTACCAGTACCATGGTTGACAGGATACAGATGCTTGCCAGACCTGCCCCGTGTTTTTTCATGCGGAAGATCATGGATGAGGTGGATATGAAATGGTTGGTCTTATAATAATAGTTTTTGTTCTTTTTCAGCAGTTTCAACAGCGCTACGCTTCCTGCAATAAATGTACAATAAGTACCTAAAATAACCAGGATCACTGCCAGGAAGAATAAAACGATTGCAGTCTGAGGCGAGTCTACTTTCAATGCGATATAGTATCCGCTACCCAGAAATATAAGTCCCAGAAACGCCAGAACCAGATTTCCTTTCGGCTCTTTCTCTCCCTGCGATTTACTGTAAAGAAGCTCGACTGTGTTAAGCCTTCCGACCTCTATCGCACTTTTTATATACACAAGTACAAAGATTCCCGTAAACAAGGCAGCTGTTATAAGGATTGCTGCAGTGCTGACTGTAAAATTATAATTATACTCTCCCCCCATCAGCCTTGTAAATGCAACTTCTGCAGCCTTACCAAACAGAATGCCTCCGAGAATACCAAGCAATATGCTGATGAGCAGAGTAGAAAGATTTTCCCAGAAAAGAACTTTTGCAATATGGGTTTTTCCCATTCCCAGCACGTTATACAATCCCAGTTCCGTTTTTCGATGTTTCATTAAAAAGCTATTTGTATAAAACAACAGAATGATCGAAAAGATTCCGATGACAATGCTTCCCAGTCTCAGGATTATCTGCGTTGCATCGCCTGCGGCTAATTGGCGGACTTTATCATCCATGCCAAGGCTGAGCGTAATATAAAACATAAGTACCATGCCGATCGCTGATACGATATATGGAAAATAGATTTTTCTGTTCTTGGTTATATTAGTCCATGCCAGTTTACTGTAGATTCCGTTTCTCATCTCTGATCACCGCCTGTTGTCAAAGCTGTCAGGGAATCTGAAATCTTGTGGAACATCTCGTCTCCTGTGTGATTTCCACGATAAATCTGGTGAAAAACTTCCCCGTCTTTAATAAACAGCACTCTTCCCGCGCGGCTTGCTGCCTTAACGGAATGGGTTACCATTAAGATTGTCTGCCCGGAAGCATTGATCTTTTCAAACAAATCCAGCAGCTCGTCTGCTGCTCTTGAGTCAAGTGCTCCTGTCGGCTCATCAGCCAGGATCAGATCCGGATTGGTAATCAAGGCTCTGGCTACAGCAGCTCTCTGTTTCTGACCACCCGACACTTCATACGGATACTTTTTTAGTAGATCTTTAATTCCCAGTTCTTCTGCCAGCGGTATGATCTTCTGATGCATGACCGGATATTTTTCCCCTGCCAGAACCAGTGGCAGGAAAATATTATCTTCCAGTGAAAAGTTATCTAAAAGGTTAAAATCCTGAAATACAAATCCCAGATTATCGCGTCGAAACTTTGCAATGTCTTTATCTTTCACAGAAGAAAGTTTTTTACCCCGGAGGCTGACTTCTCCGCTGGTCGGCTTATCCAATGCCGCCAGAATATTCAAAAGCGTCGTTTTTCCCGATCCTGATTCTCCCATGATCGCTACAAACTCTCCTTCTTCAACTGTAAAAGAAACATTCGACAGTGCCTGTACCTTAGCGCCCCCAAATCTCGTAGTATAAATTTTTCTCAGATTATTAACTTCCAAAATGTCCATAATTTCCTGTGCTGCCCAGAGTTCCCCTGATTCTCCGTAGCAGCTTTCCTTTCTTGATTCTCTGAAAATGCATGCATGACATCTCTAAATCATGCTTTGCCCTTCTGACAATCATCATTCTACCAAAAAGGGAAACGCTCCGCCATTTTTCTGACTTACATTTCCCTTTTTAATCTTACATTTCTGTAATATTGATAAATCACCCTCTGCCGATATTCAGATATTTAATCCGCATGAACGATTTCTTTCTGTTTAAAGTCCAGTTTCACAGCTGTTCCCTTGCCGATTTCTGATTCACAGCTGATTGAGTATCCCAGATTCTGCACGATACGCCTGCAAAGATACAGACCGATGCCGGTAGACTTTTTATCTGCTCGTCCGTTATAGCCTGTAAAGCCTTTTTCAAAGACTCTCGGAACATCATCTGCCGCAATGCCGATTCCGGTATCCCGGATTACCAGAGTATCCGGGTTTTCCATATAAATATGGATTTCTCCCTCTCTTGTATATTTCAGTGCATTGGAAAGAAGCTGCTCCATCACAAATGCCAGCCATTTTTCATCGGTTATCACCGTCTTTCCGGTTTCATCAAAGACCAGCCTGTTTTTACTTCGGATAAACTGACCTGCAAACTTCCGCAGGCTCTGTCTGATCACGTCATCCAGGCTGCATCGTTGAAAAACATAATCTGTACCCTGCTCATCCAGTTTCAGATAGCCTAAAACCATATCCACATATTGTTCGACCTTAAACAGCTCATCTGCCATTTCACGGTTGACCTCAGCTGCTTCCGTCATCTGCCCAAGTTCCGTCTGCAGGATCAGCCGCATAGCTGAAATCGGTGTTTTGATCTGATGTGCCCACATGGTATAGTATTCCACCAGATCATCATATTTGTTCTGCGTCCGATAGCTGATATCCGTCTTGCTTCGATACAGTTCTCTGATAATATTTTGATAGTCCTGCTCAATTAAATCCTGCGGAACCGGCAGATTATCCAGTGTATCGACCGCCTCTTTTTCCAGGATCTCCAGCTTCTCGTGTTTCGCCTGATATTTAAAAAAATCCCAAAAGGAAATGACAAGCCCCGCCGCAAAGCAGATCAGATAGCCATATCCGATAACCCGGATGTCTACCTCAAACAGAAGTAGAATTCCCGCCAGCAGCACCGCACACACAAGGAGTAAAATGCCACTTCGCCGGTGAGATTTTATGTACTGTATGATTAATTTCAGATTCATTTTATAATATACCCCAAGCCTTTTTTCGTCTCAATAAAATCGGAAAGTCCAATGCTTTCCAGTCTTTTTCGCAGCCTTGCCACATTAACGGTCAGCGTGTTTTCGTCTACAAAGCTGTCGGTCGCCCACAATTTTTCCATCAACATTTCCCGGGAAACTACTTGATTTTTATGTTCTAAAAGCGTCAGCAGGATCCGATATTCATTCTTGGATAAATCCAGTTTTTCCTCTTCATAAACAAGCGTTGCTTCCGATGTATTGAGTATCACCCCATTATGTTCAATCACATGGGTCTGTCCTGCGAAATCATATGTCCGCCGGAGAAGCGCCTGGATCTTGGCTGTCAGAACATGAAGATCAAACGGCTTGGAAACGAAATCGTCTCCTCCCATGTTCATTGCCATGACAATGTTCATATTATCCGATGCCGAAGACAGAAAGAGAATCGGAACTTTTGATACTTTGCGGATCTCACTGCACCAATGATATCCATTAAAAAATGGCAGAGAAATATCCAGAAGTACCAACTGCGGATCAAAAGCCACAAACTCTGCCAGAACCCTCTGAAAATCTTCTATACAGTGGACCTCACATCCCCAGCTTTCCATATGCCGGGCAGCAGCCTGTGCAATAACGGCGTCATCCTCTACGATCATGATCTTATACATAGTATCCCCCAC
>CAKQVC010000209.1 GCA_934277655.1 uncultured Clostridia bacterium | reverse complement strand
TGTGAACCTGGACGTATTTGAAGAACGTTATACGGTCAGCGAAGATGAGGCTTTGGCTATCTTAAAAGAGCAGATTCCTGACATGACAGCGGAAGAACTGGAAAAGCTTCGCATGGAAGATAAAGTTGACTGGATGTATGTGAATGGAAAGGTCCGCTATATCGACTCTTTCCGTAATACCCTGATCAAAGTTTATCCGCAGATGTGGGAGCGTGCAGGGCTTACAGAAGATCCTTTTGATTTTTCAGCGGTTCAAAATTATCTGGAGCAGGCAGAAAGTGGCAAATCCTATACAGCACATATCCATATCCGGCATGAGCTGAGAATCGGAGATGCAGCTTTGAAAGAAGGGGCTCCGATACGGGTGCATATGCCTTTGCCGCAGGAAAGAGACGGAATTTCAAACTTTAAGATGATACACTGTTCTCATAAGCCTGTATATACCTCGAATGCCGACGCTCCGCAGCCAACGATATATTTTGAGGAAAAGGCAGAGAAAGGACAGATTTTCGCACTGGAATATGAATTGGATAATACGATGCCGTATAGAAGCGTGGAAGATATGGAGAAAATCTGCAAAGATATGACGATGAAGGATCTTGCAGCTGAAAATTTGACGGAGGCTGGCAGAGAGGCTTTATTAGAGGAAAAACCACACATTGTGTTTACTCCGTATTTGAGAGCACTTTGCGAAGAACTGAAAGGGGATGAAACAAACCCTCTGAAAATCGCCCGCAGATTCTATGATTTTGTCACAACAAAAGAGGACTACCGCTTTATGCGTGAGTATTCCAGCGTGGACAGTCTGACAGAGTACAGCACCCTTGGCAGAAGAGGAGACTGCGGGATTTTGTCCCTGGTATTCATTACACTGTGCCGTATTGCAGGCATTCCTGCACAGTGGCAGTCCGGCCTGGAGGCGGAACCGAATGCTGTAGGAGAGCATGACTGGGCAATGTTCTATCTGCCGGAGCTTGGATGGATGTATTCGGATCTTTCGGGTGGTTCTATGGCTTATGCAAGAAAAGAGTTTTCCAGCTGGAACTTTTTCTTTGGCAATGTGGATCCATATCGTATTCCGACCAATAACCGTTTCCAGAGAGACTTTTATCCAGAAAAGAAGCATTGGAGAAAAGATCCATATGATAACCAGTGCGGAGAAATTGAGTACGAAGACTGCGGTGTTGTAGGTAGCAGCTTGATCCGAAGCTTTGCACCTGTGGAGATATATTTGAAAAAATAGAAATGAATTAAGTGTAACTTAAAACATCCCCGGAAGTAAGGAAAATCTCAGCAGATATCAAGATCTGTCGGCTGGGATCCTTTCAACCGGGGAATTTTTATGATAATTACAGTTCGTGGCAGGCGGTGTTTTGTTTATACGTTAAACAGGAAGTTTACAACATCGCCGTCCTTCATAACGTATTCTTTACCTTCGGAACGCAGGAAGCCTTTTTCTTTGGCCGCTGCCAGGGAACCGCCGACTTCCATCAGTTTGTCGTAAGCAATGGTTTCTGCGCGAATAAATCCTTTTTCAAAATCTGTGTGAATCTTGCCGGCAGCCTGAGGGGCTTTCGTTCCTCGTTTGATCGTCCATGCACGGCATTCATCCTCGCCTGCCGTCAGGAAAGAGATCAGGTTGAGCAGAGCATAGGAAGCTTTGACCAGTTTATCAAGGCCGGATTCCTCGATACCAAGTTCTTCCAGAAACATGCTGCGTTCTTCCTCATCCAGTTCTGCCATTTCGGCTTCGATTTCAGCACAGATCACAACAACTTGTGCACCTTCTTCTGCAGCAATCTTGCGAACGGTTTCAACGTGCGGATTTTTTCCGGCTTCTGCATCTGCTACACCGTCATCAGAAACGTTGGCAACGTAGATGATGGGCTTATAGGATAAAAGCCCGATAGTCTTTACATAATCAGCTTCTTCTTCCTCTAAATCCATAGACCGGGCATTTTTCCCTTCGGAAAGATGGTCGTAAATACGCTTTAATAAATCCAGCTCTTCTCGTGCAGATTTATCAAATTTTGCATTTTTTTCGGCTTTCTGAATGCGGCGTTCCATGATTTCCATGTCGCTGAGCAGAAGCTCTGTATTGATCGTGTCAATGTCGCCTGCAGGGTCAATATGTCCGTTTACATGAACGATATTGTCATTTTCAAAGCAGCGTACGACATGGACGATGGCTTCGACTTCCCGGATATGACCAAGGAACTTGTTACCAAGGCCTTCTCCCTGAGATGCACCCTTGACAAGTCCGGCAATATCGCAAAACTCAATCGTAGCATAAATTGTTTTTTTTGAATTATATATTTCATGAAGCTTAGTTATACGCTCGTCCGGAACCGTTACCACGCCAACGTTCGGTTCAATGGTACAGAACGGATAATTGGCTGCTTCTGCACCGGCTTTTGTGATCGCATTAAATAAGGTACTTTTACCTACGTTTGGAAGTCCTACGATACCTAATTTCATTTTCCTTTTTACCTGTCCGAAAACCCGCAGTTTATCTGGGCTTTCGCCTTTCGCTGAATTTCTTTTACACCCTTTCTGCGCCCTTTTTTGTAACTGGCGGCGCAGTCTGCTGAAACAGGCGTACCTCATTTACCAGTGATTCGTCCGTAATGTGAACATCTTATCTTAAAAAAGAGTCCAATGCAACTGTATATTATAGCATAAGGACTCTGTTTTTTCAATCTTAACAAAAATTTAAATTTAGGCTTTTTTCTGTATTAGAAAACTTTGTATTTCGCTTCGTATTCATCACGCAGCATGGACATCAAATGTACATCGTAGAGAATACCGTTCTTGCGGCAGTTTTTACGCAAAACACCTTCATATTGGAAACCAAGACTCTGATAGAGGAAGGCTGCCGGATTCCCGGTGTAGTGATCCAGATAAAGCCGTTCAAAGCCTAGATCATAGAAGCAGTGCTGCATTGTTGCAAGCATGGCTTCTTTGCCAAGACCTTGCCCACGCAGGGCTGTATCGGCAATATAGATACGCCAGAGTTCGCCTTTCCAGCCTTCTTCTATATCAGCAAGCACGATGCGTCCGATATTGCGTGCTGCGGAATCCCAGAGAGTGTGGGCGTCGGGCTTCAGTTGGATTGTAAACTGTTCCGCTTTTGGATTGTTTTGATCTTCCAGAAATTTTACTGCACATTCTTCCTCTGTCTGTTCGTCATGTATGCTAAAAAACTTCGTGACTTCCGGCATCCTTTCCCACTTCGAAAAGTCAACAAGATCTTCCCAGACGGATGGCCTGATCAATAAATGCTGAGTTTCTAATACTTTTGTTTCCATGATGCCCTCCTTTTCTTGAAGAAAACGTAGAGTGCGATACCTACGATGACCAGACCGAGGCTGATGAGCTGTGCCTGACGAAGAGGCCCGATCATCAGACTATCGGTACGCAGCCCTTCGACGAAAAATCTTTCCATAGAATATAGGATCATATATAAGGAAATCATCTGCCCGTCAAAACTGCGCTTGTGGTCATCAAACCAGAGCAGGAACCAGAACAGGCAGAAACACCAGATGGATTCATATAAAAATGTCGGATGGTAGCCGACCCCATCGATGATCTGTGCCCAGGGAAGATCAGTCGGACCGCCGTGGGCCTCCTCATTGAAAAAATTACCCCAGCGACCGATTGCCTGTGCCAGTGGAATGGAAACAGCAACCAGATCCGCTGTGCAGATGAAGCTTTGTTTAAAATGTCTGCAGACGAAGTATCCTACGAGAAAACACAGGATTAGTCCGCCGTGAACAGCAAGACCTCCGCCTCGGACATCGAAGATTTTTTTCCAGTCTCCGGCATAGTCACTCCAGCTGAAAAGCACGTAATAGGCACGTGCACCGATGATAGCGGATGGAATCATCCAGATGACAAGGTCTAATAGAAAATCAGGTTTGATGTTGTGCTTCGGTGCCCGCAAATAGGATATTCCGGTTGCAAGCATAAAACCGAAACCGATCAGTAAGCCATACCACATTACGTCCAGGCCGAATATGGAAAAAGCAACAGGGTTAGGTGCTTTCAATTTATTTATCTCCTTTTCTTATTAAAATGCATGATTCAATGGTTCTTACGTTACAGCAACGCTGTAAACATGAACGATAGAACTATTATACCACGCCCCAAGTTTCTCACATGCGTGATTCAATGGTTCTTA
>CAKQVC010000208.1 GCA_934277655.1 uncultured Clostridia bacterium | reverse complement strand
TTATTTATCTTTCCGAGATTTACGGCGCTTTCCGGGGTTTTGGTCTATATCCCGCTTTTTTCTGCAGGATTTGGATGGGTCGTGCCTTCTATTATTGCGATGATAATCGGATACTTTGCATATAAGGGAAAAGCTAGAACATATTATAACGATACTTCTGCAAGCGAGGCTGAGCAGAAAGAAACGGTTGTATCAGAGGAGCAAGTAATAACAAATGAAATTATTAATAAGGGCGGAATTAAGTAAAAGATGGGTACTCTTCATTGCTAGTTTGTTTGTCAGCGGTTTTGGAGTAGCCTTTGCAAAAAGTGCAGAGCTCGGTGTATCTCCGATTTCTTCAGTGGCAAATGTGCTGAACTTAAGATTTACAAGTATTTCAATTGGAAGTTGGCTGATTATTTGGAACTTTATTCTTATTGCAGGGCAGGTTTTTATACTAAAAAGAAAGTTTCAAAAGCTGCAATTCCTCCAAATTCCCTTAGCCTTTATATTTGGAGCTTTTACGGATTTAGGCATGCTTGTTGTCTCTAAAATTGAAATTACCAGTTATACCATGCGATTGGGTATGGTACTAGTTGGTGCCGTACTGTTAGCTTTGGGTGTGGTTCTTTCCGTAATTGCAGATGTGGTACTTAATTCTGCAGAGGGATTTGTAAAAGCAATTTCGACTCAATGGAAGATGAAATTCGAAAATGTAAAAATATGCTTTGATATTGGCTGTGTATTGCTGGCAGCAATTCTTTCTATGATACTACTTAATTTTACGATTAGTGGAATTAGAGAGGGAACTTTAATAGCAGCAGTGCTGATAGGCAATATCGTAAAAATATTGAATCAAATCCTTTGCAGACCTCTAAAATGCTGGCTGAAAAAATAAAATACTTGTACTAAAAAATTCCGTTTTCTGTTTGTGAAAATCAGAGAACGGAATTTTGCTTTCAGCCCTTCTTTTGGAGATTCTGGTATCAGTGTTTATTCCGCAGCTGTCGAGTATCTTCTTTATCGTTTGTGGAGCTAGTGCTGACGTCAATGCCGTTGACGACGACGCTTTCGTCGACCGGAATGACCAGGCAGGTCCTGCCGTCGATGACTTCGGTGCGGATCAGATCTGTGTAGTCCGGGTCGACGGTGATTTTGACCTGTGGGGTGGTCATTTCAAATTTGTTTGTTTCCATCAGGTTTACAGGATTGAGGATAGACTGGTCGCCAAATTCGCGGTTGCAGGCTTCATGGAAAACCGAAACTTTTTCGTCGGAAACGCCATTGCTTTTTAAAATATGATCTACATCTTCTACATGGATTTCAGGGATTTCAGAATCCTTACTTTCCTTATGTACTAAGAGACATTCCCTGATTTCGCCGTGAACCGCTCTGACCACATTCAGATTACATTCTGCACCGAGGGATTCGCAGAGTACATCGCTGAATGTAGTTTTCTGATCCACTGAGGACATTGGAACTTTTTCGGTCTGGAAAACACCGGTAATAAATTCGTCATGGATGTCAACAAGACTGCGGCTGTAATAAAGAGCATTGTAGATGTTTGTACTTCGGTCGTCAAACGCAGGAAAGAGAAAGCCCAGCTCCGGAGCACTCAATACGTGACCCGTGGAAGAGTTTCTGAAAGTGTGTTCATCTGCGAAATAACGCAGAGCAGATTTTGCGTCTTTAACCGGACAGATGCAGCAGAGAATATAATCGTAGACCTCGCCGGAACCTTCTTCGAAAATCTCATCGTCGCTGCCCTTGAACGGCACGTCATAGGAATCAGAAACCAGTAGGATCACGTAGCTGTCTTCTCCGAAATCCAGTGATTCAATAATACGCTGGTAAAGCGCATTGCGAAGCCCCTCGTCACGAAGATGGGAACCGCGTAACGCCTGAAGCAGACGGTGTTCGTCGCTGTTTTCAACCTGGGCAGTGGAAAATTCAATATCCAGGAGATTTTTTCCGAGAGTGCCGGAAAGCGTTTTTTTTAAGAGCTTGAAGTATAGTTCTGACTCTTCCGGCTCCATCAGACCGGCGGACATATCAAAGGTGGTGACGATTTCTCTGGCAGCATTGACATAGCAGCCATAGATGCGGCTGATGCTGTCTTTTTCGGGGTTAAATCTTTTTTTGATTTCTCTGACTTCTTTTTGGTTCATATCTATGTTTATTCCTTTTCGTTTGGTTTTAACAGCTTTTGACTTCATGTACATCCAATGGACAGATGCAGAAGAAAGCCTTGACGAAAAAACAACATCTAAACATCGTGTGAATGTTTCCGGTTGTTTTTTGTCCTCAAATATCTTACTACCGAAGACGCTGTGCCGTCAATCGTTTTTCAAGTAACTGCGAAAACTTCCTGGCTTTTGTGTATTTTGACAAAATAATTCAGCAAATATGTTGACAATTTATAGGAATAATGCTACAATCATTACAACAGCACGTTAATGCGATAAAGTATAACGACGGAAACATTTATGAAAACATTTGAAGAAATATTTCTCTGGTAAACCTTTTACCGGATTGGAAAGATAAAGGAGATATGGAAAACAATGATTAATGAAACGGTGTTGCGCAGAGAAGAAAAGGCAGAGATCGCCCTCCGCTCGCTATATGCAAGATACGGGTATCTGCCCTATCGGATGAGCAAGTTCGAAGAATATGAACTATATATGAAGAATAAAGACTTTCTGGTCAGTGACCAGATTATTACCTTCAATGATACTAACGGCAGGCTTCTGGCGCTGAAACCAGATGTAACCCTGTCGATTATAAAAAACGGGGAAGATGAACCTGGTTGTAAGCAGAAAGTCTATTACAGCGAAAATGTTTACAGAGTTTCTGAGAAAACGGGAAAATATAAAGAGATCATGCAGACGGGGCTGGAATGCATCGGGGCAGTGGATATTTACGACATTTATGAGAACATAAAGCTGGCTGCCGAGAGCCTGTCTTTGATCTCAAAATCTTTCGTGCTTGACATTTCTCACTTGGGAATCATGATCATTCTTCTGGAGAAAGTGTGCGACGATAATGTTTTCCGCCGCAAAGCCCTTCATTTTATTGCAGAAAAAAACGCACATGATATGAAAAAGCTTTGTGACAGCTATCAGATCCCGGCAGAGCAGACGGATGTGCTGCAGGTTTTTATCCGTGCGTATGGACAGCGGAATAAAGTTATTGCTCAGCTGGAAGAAGCTGTGCAGAAGCTGGCACCAAGTTGCGAGAAAGTCAGACAGGCAATGGATGAGATCAAAACCCTTTCGGCCCTTTTGGAAACTTCTCCGCTTTCAAGCAAGATTCGATTCGACTTTTCTATCGTGAATGATATGAATTATTACAATGATTTTGCGTTTAAAGGGTTCATTAATGGAATCAGCGACGGTGTTCTGGCTGGCGGCCAGTATGATAAGCTGATGAAAAAAATGGACAGAAAGGACAGAGCTGTCGGATTCGCTATCAATCTGGATCTTCTGGAGCAGATGAAACAGGAAAGACGGGAATACGATGTCGATATTGTCATCCTGTATGATGAAAATACCGATGTGCGGATGGTTGCACAGGCAGTCAGCGAGGCTGCAGCTTCTGGAAAAACTGCCAGCGCGCAGAAACAGATACCGGAGAAACTTCGTTACAGAGAGATTGCGGATTTAAGAAAGGGGACACCGATATGCTGAATATAGCACTGCCGAAGGGAAGACTTGGCGAAAAAGTTTATGATATGTTCGAAAAAGCTGGATTTGAGTGTCCATCGATTAAAGAAAATAACCGGAAGTTGATTTTTGAAAATGAAGAAAAGGGTGTTCGGTATTTCTGGGTAAAGCCATCCGACGTTTCTATCTATGTTGAGAGGGGTGCAGCCGATATCGGGGTTGCCGGTAAGGATATTTTGCTGGAATACGAGCCGGATGTATACGAACTTCTGGATTTAAACGTTGGAAAATGCCGTATGGCGGTAGCTGGACCGAAAGATTTCTATGATGACGGAAGTAGTACGTTGAAAGTAGCTACCAAGTTTGTAAAAATCGCAGCCGATTATTATGCCCGGTCAGGCAGGGACATTGATATTATTAGATTAAACGGATCGATTGAAATTGCACCAATCTTGGGACTCTCTGATGTGATCGTAGACATCGTGGAAACCGGCACAACTTTGAAAGAAAACAATCTGGCAGTCACGACAGTAATCCTTCCAATCT
>CAKQVC010000207.1 GCA_934277655.1 uncultured Clostridia bacterium | reverse complement strand
GATTAAAAAAGACTACGAAAGAGTTGCCTTGACAGGAAATGTTTTCCCGGAAGGCACACCGGAAGAAATCGTAAATGCCAATAAATTTGAAGTACCGGAAGGATACAAAGCACATCCATGGAATTTCCTGGTTCCTCTGGCTGTTATGATCATCGTAACGTTGGTTATGGGAACCGAAGTCCTTTATGGATCAGCAGCCGGTGTACTGGCAGCTTTCATACTGTATCTTCTGGAAAAGAAAATGTCCTTCAAGGAATTACTGGAAGCCTGCTATGATGGTATTGTCAGCATGAGCTTCGTTATAATTCTGACAGTTCTGGCCTTCGCTGTACAGGCCATCAACATCGACCTTGGACTTGCCGATTATGTAATCAGTATAACAGAACCGATCATGAAGGGTGCATTCCTTCCTGCCGTCGTATTCCTGGTATGCGGTATTTATGCTTATGCAACCGGATGCTTCTGGGATCTGGCAGCAATCATTCTGCCAATCGTTGTTCCATTGGCACAGGCTATGGGTGTAGATCCAATCCTGGCATCTGCAGCTGTATTCTCAGGGGCTGCTTTCGGAAGCAACACCTGTCTGTATGGCGATGGTGTGATCATGTGTTCACAGGGCTGCGAGATCAAGTCGATGGATCTGATGTTTGCAACACTTCCATACGCGGGCATTTCAGCAGCAATTTCAGTGGTGCTTTATCTGATTTGCGGCTTTATGATGTAAATTATATTATCTCACGAAAAGAGGAGTTAAAGATGGCTTACGAATCATTATTACAGACCTTAAAAAATCTGGATAACACATATGGTGTTTCCGGAGATGAAGCAGCGGTTGCAGCAGCACTCCGCAAAGAGATGGAAGGTCTTTATGACGAACATATCGAAGACCCGATGGGTAACCAGATGTTTATCAAATATGGTAAAAACAGAGATCGCAAACTGGTATTCTCTTCCCATATGGACGAAATCGGCTATATCATCAACTATATCGAAGACAACGGTCTCGCAAGATTTTTCCCGGTTGGCTACCACGATGACAGAACGGCAGTAAACCAGGATATGGTTGTCATCACTGACGAAGGCAAGCATGTTTATGGTGTCACCGGTTCCAAGCCTGCGCATATTATGTCTGAAGAAGAACATGAGCAGGTGGTTAAGATTGAAGATCTGTTCGTAGACTTCGGTACGGAAAGTGCAGAAGAAACCAGGGCACTTGGCGTTGAGATCGGCTGCTATATGGCAGTTGCAAGAGAGGGTTACGTGTTGAACGGCGGAAAATATTATACCGGTAAAGCTGTTGACGACAGAGCAGGCTGTGCGGTTCTTGTAGAAACGCTCAGACGTCTCAAGGATGTGGAGCTTGATTATACAGTTGTTATGGTTGGTTCTACACAGGAAGAAGTTGGCATGCGCGCCGGCGGGCCACTGGTTAATCGTCTGAATCCGGAACTGTTCATGGCTATGGACGTAACGCTGACCGGCGGTACACCGGGCGTAGAGGAGCATAAATGTTCCTGCTTGATGGGCAAAGGTCCGGCAGTGAAGTATTATGACTGGGATCCAATTCTGGGTGCAACCGGAAACAATGTTCCACGCAAACTGACAAACAAGATCATCGATGTTGCGAAACGTCATAATATCCCGTTCCAGAGAGAAGTTATTACCGGCGGCGGTACCGATGCATGGGGTGCAGCAATGGCAGGCGGCAGCGTTCTGGCAGGCGGCATCAGCATCCCGCAGCGTTATATGCACACTGCGGTCGGCACTGTTAATCTGGAAGACCTGGAACAGACAGTAGAACTGACTGTAAACTTTATTAAAGAATACGATCTGTAAGAATCTGCAGGAAAATCCGGACAGGAGTATGCGTTTCGCATTTGAGTCCGGATTTCTGTCAAAACAGCAGATGAAGCAACAGATACAGTGAATCGAGCAAGGGCTGCAAACCAGCCCTTGTTTTTTGTTGATTGATATTGACATATCGGTGATCGACATGATATGCTGAAAATGTTAAAAAGAAAACACTTGGAAGTGACGTTCCGGTGCTGGTTGGATACACGAAAAAATATGTGCCATGTTTAACCGGAATGGGAACATTCAAAAGCAGGAGGAGAAAATGAAGAAGAAACTATTAAGCCTGGGCATATTGTTCTGCCTTGTATTTACGATGCTTCCTTTAAATACGGAAGTAGCTTACGCTTACGGTGGGGAACAAGGGGAGAATGCACCTGTGGTTACCCTGATAAATTCCAAAAATGAATTTTATACTTTAGAATATGATTCCTTTAAAAGCTGGGTCTTGACGTTATATCCGAGCTCCGAATCTTATGTGGGAGAAATAACAATGGATGGCAATGAGATTTATATGGATTATACGGAAGATCCGGTAACCATAAGCGGTATTGCTGACGGAACAAAAATCCAGGTAGGTTTCGCAGGCCTATATCCGGCAATGGATTCAGAACGGCTGGACTCCAAAAGATTCAAGCTCTCTTACACAAAAACGACTTATAGCGGCAAGGCGAAGAAGCCGAAACTTACATCCGGAACCTTGACGAATGATGATCTGATCAAAGATGGACTGGTAACAGTTAAATATGTGAATAACACGAAACCAGGAATCGCGAAAGTAATCATAAAAGCAGGACCGAAAGCAGATGGTATTTTTACAGGCGAAACAAGAATGTATTTTCGGATCAATCCGAAAAAAATGACACTCTCTTCTCTGAGTTCTGCGAAAAAAGGCGAATTAACACTTAAATGGAAGAAACAGCAATATGCAAATGGATATCAGATCATGATCAGCGAGTCCAAAGACTTTAATGCTGTTAAAACGTATCGCTTCACCA
The DNA here is from genome assembly GCA_934277655.1 of uncultured Clostridia bacterium. Classification (GTDB taxonomy): domain Bacteria; phylum Bacillota; class Clostridia; order Peptostreptococcales; family Anaerovoracaceae; genus CAG-238. The sequence continues at coordinate 1,445 of CAKQVC010000207.1, read as the reverse complement.
TAAACCAGGGAAAATATACATCCATGGCATTTAAAGAAGCAAAGTCCGGCACGAAATATTTCGTAAAGATTCGTTCTTACCGCGAAACAAAGGATGGCAATGTATACGGTGCCTGGAGCAGTGCGAAGAGCGTAACGACCAAGTAAAAATATAAGATAAGAAAAGGTGCTGCCGCATAAACAGCTGGGGAACCAAACAGATAACCCTGAAAATGCGGCAGCACCCTATTTGTTTTTAAGGATTTGAACAAACTACCCTGCGAACTTGTGTTTTCCCGCCAATTTGTGGTATAATGGTATATAATTCTGTCGATCATATTACGGCGTTGCCGCAATGAAAGACAGATGTATCAAATCAGGAGAAAAATGAATGACAGAATCTACGATTATCTATATATTATTACTGCTGGTTCTGGTAACCTGCACAGCAGTATTTCTGCTGATGCTCAGAATCTCTAAACTGGCAGAACAGGTAGCGATGCTCAGCCGTGATGATCAGAAAACAGCAGAAGCCATGCAGCAGACGGTACAGGCAGTACAGGGCAATGCACAGATCGTCCAGACATCATTTCAGACTTTTGGGGAAATGGTATCCCGCAGCCAGAAGGACAGTGCAGAAAACCTGGATAAACGATTATTTGATATGAACACCCGGTTCAGTCATATGGCGATAGAAAATGAACAGAAGTTAGAAAATATCCGTCTGACCATGGAGAAAAAAATAGGAGATCTGACTGCTGATAATAACCGGCAGCTGGAACAGATGCGGATGACTGTGGATGAAAAACTGCAGGAAACGCTCAACACCAGGATCAGCGAATCCTTTAAAGTTGTCAGTGAACGGCTGGAACAAGTGTATAAAGGCCTGGGCGAAATGCAGAATCTGGCGGCAGGCGTGGGAGATCTGAAAAAAGTTCTTTCCAACGTGAAGACAAGAGGTATCCTGGGAGAAGTGCAGTTGGGAGCAATTTTGGAGCAGATTCTCTCGCCGGAACAATACGAAGAAAATGTAAGAACACGATCTGCTGGGGCAGAACGTGTGGAATATGCAGTAAAATTGCCCGGTGATGAAGATGGAACCGTGTGGCTTCCGATTGATGCGAAATTCCCGGGAGATGCTTACGGCAAGCTTATTGATGCATATGAAACCGGCAATCCGGCAGCAGTGGAAGAAGCTGCAAAAAATCTTGAACGGATGATCAAATCCGAAGCCAAAGACATTCATGATAAATACATTGAGCCACCATATACAACCGACTTCGGGATCATGTTCCTTCCTTTCGAGGGGCTGTATGCAGAAGTAGTCAGAAGAGGGCTTCTGGAAACTTTGCAGAGAGAATATAAAGTTAACATTGCTGGACCGACGACAATGGCGGCACTTCTGAACAGTCTGCAGATGGGCTTTAAGACGCTGGCGATCCAGAAACACTCTGGTGAGGTATGGAA
>CAKQVC010000206.1 GCA_934277655.1 uncultured Clostridia bacterium | reverse complement strand
GCCGTAGTCCATTCCGATAATATCTGTGCTGACCAACTCTTCTTCCGTATAACCGAACGCTTCGCTTTGTGCCGCCTTCATAGCGGCATTTATCCCTTCGACAGAAACAGTATCCGTCATGTCTTTAAGGGTTGCATCCAGTATCGTGATGGAACCTGTCGGAACCGGCACGCGCTGCGCCGAACCGATCAACTTTCCATCCAGCTCCGGAATGACCAAGCCGATTGCTTTCGCAGCGCCTGTTGAGTTCGGGACAATATTCAGTGCCCCCGCTCTGGCTCTGCGCAAATCTCCTTTTTTATGCGGTCCGTCCAGTATCATCTGATCTCCGGTATATGCATGAATTGTAGTCATAAAGCCCGTGCGGACTTCTCTATAATCATTTAACGCCTTTGCCATCGGAGCCAAGCAGTTTGTCGTGCAAGACGCCCCGGAAACGATGTTGTCAACCTTTGTCAAGGTTTCATGATTCACGCCATAGACAATCGTCGGCAGATCATTACCCGCGGGTGCCGAGATCAAAACTTTTTTCGCGCCTGCGTCGATATGAGCCTGCGCCTTCTTTTTCGATGTGTAAAATCCTGTACACTCCAGCACCACATCAATCCCCAAAGACTTCCAAGGCAGATTTTTTGCGTCAGCTTCCTCAAAGATTGGTATGCGTTTTCCATCGACGCTGATAGAGCTTTCATCGTGGCGTAACTTCATGCCCTTTGAACGCGCCCTGTGAGCTGTCATATTTTAAGAGATGTGCCAGCACCCTCGGTTCCGTCAAATCATTGATTGCCGCAATTTCCATCTGCGAATCGCAAAAAATGCGTCTGAATGCCAGTCGTCCTATGCGTCCAAATCCGTTAATTGCCACTTTGATCATGTTGCCCCCACCTCCGTCTTTCTTTTTATTTTTCAACCAAGTGGAATGCGAATCCACCGATTTCTTCCTTTAAATATATAGACAAAAGTCTGCCGTTTTTATATTTTTTCGTTTCCTCATCAAACAGAACACCTTTTTTCTGAAGATGATACATAGCCCTTTCGCAATCCGATGTTCCGATTGCGATGTGCCCATGTGTACCTGGAAAACGCTTGCCGCACACTTCGATTCCCGCGGAAGCGAATGTAGAAGCACTGTGTTTGTCCTGTGCAAATCCGAAGATTTCTTCAATCCTTTTCGCTTGTCCGTCCTCTTCCTCTCTTGATGAATTGTTAATGCCCACATGAACAACCCGGAAATCGAGCATTTTCATCACAGCTTCCTGCGCAAGCTGCGCAATTCCGTCATAATCGTCATTTTCAATCAAATCTTTTTTTACCATCCAAGAACCGCCGCATGCAACAACCTTTTTAAAAGCTAAATATTCGGCCAGATTGTCTTTGTTAATTCCTCCCGTAGGCATAAAATGAAGATTCACATACGGTCCTGCTAAAGCTTTCAGCATCTTAACGCCGCCAGCCTGCTCAGCCGGGAAAAATTTAACTGTGTCAAGACCTGCCGCCAGAGCCATCTCAATTGCATTGGTATCCATGCATCCCGGAACAATGGGGATTCCCTTGGAAACACAATAGTTTACAACATCCGGATTATATCCCGGAGTTACTATGAATTGAGCACCGGCGCGAACTGCAGCGTCGACCTGTGCCGTCGTAAGTACCGTTCCTGCTCCCAGGAGCATATCCGGGCATTCCCGCGCGATGTTTTGAATCGCTTCTTCTGCCGCCGCAGTTCTGAAAGTAACCTCCGCGCAGTCGATTCCGCCTTTTTGGAGTGCTTTTGCCACAGAGACTGCCTTATTTGCGTCCTCAAGAACCACAACCGGTACAATTCCAATCTTCGATATTTTATTCAGTAATTCATTCATTGCTTTCACCTTTTTTGACTTATCTTTGTACTCTTCCGGAGCCGTCACCATCCATCAGCTTCTTTACATCTTCAGCCGAAACACGGTTAAAGTCGCCAAGAATGCTGTGTTTTAAGCATGATGCGGCAACTGCGAATTCAAGTGCCTGCCGGTCGGTTTTATAATTTGCCAGTCCGTAAATCAATCCTCCGCCGAAACTATCTCCTCCGCCGACTCGGTCTATAATATTGTTGATGTCATAATGTTTGCTGACAAGGAACTCTTCACGGTTGTTCAGGCAGGCTGACCAGCCGTTTGCGTCTGCGCTTTTACTTTCGCGCAGGGTAATGGCAATCTTCTTCACATTTGGATATGTGTCAAGTACCTTTTTACTCAAGATTTCATACTTATTGCTGTCAATTTTTCCGGATTCCACATCCACATCGATTGTAATTCCCAGTGATTTCTGCACATCCTCTTCATTCGCAATCAGAACATCCGCATATCCGGCAAGTTCTTTCATGACATCCTGTACATTTTTTCCGTATTTCCAGAGGTTTTTTCTGTAGTTCAGGTCACAGGACACGGTAATCCCGCGTTTTTTCGCTTCTCGAACGCTTTCAAGAGAAAGCAGCATTAAGCTTTCCGAAATTGCGGGCGTGATCCCTGTAATATGAAACCACTCTACACCGGTAAAGGCGCTCTCCCAATCCACCGTTCCGGGGCCGGCAAGCGCGATACTGCTGTCTGCCCGGTCATAAATCACCTTGCTCGGAAGCTGGTTTGCCCCCGCTTCCAAAAAGTAAATTCCCATTCTTCCCGGACCTCTCAAGATCCGGCTCGTATCTACCCCAAATCTTCTTAATTCGCCCAGGCAGGCATCTCCTAATGTGTTTTCCGGAAGTACAGTTAAAAAAGCTGCGTCCATTCCGTAATTTGCTAAAGAAACCGCAACATTCGCTTCTCCCCCTCCAAAAGTCGCCTCAAGCAGCGGCGACTGCATCAAGCGCTCTCTTCCCGGAGCCTTAAGCCGCAGCATGATTTCACCAAATGTCAATACTTTCATCTTCATCCTCCTGCTAAACTATTTATTTCCGATTATATATTTTTCCAAAGTTTTTCTCACAGCGCCCTTTTCGCCTGCCATTTCCCGGAAATATCCGACAATCCGCTCCGCAAGGCCCGCCTCGTAAAGGTCAACGCCGAATATCCGAGCATTCGACAGAATCGGCGCAAGTTCCTGCCCGCAGCCGTCAGTTCTTCCTAATGCAATGTGCGCAAAATATTTTTTCAAATCCTCATGCAGAGGATCCGGGCTCAATTCAAAAGGAACTCCGTTATCATCGACTGCCATCAAATATCTCAGCCATCCGGCCAAAACCAGCGGAATGACCGTCAAGTCCTGCACATTCATCGATTCGTTTCTGATGTATGCTTTTATCGTTTCGCCGAAACGAATCGGAAGCTTTTGCGAAGTATCCGTAGCAATCCTCTGCGGTGTATCCGGCATAAACGGATTCGGAATACGCTCCTCTAAAACCTCTTTTAAAAATTTCTTAGGCTCAATGATTTCAGGGTCTGTTACGACCGGCATTCCTTCGCGGTATCCAAGTCGATATACCATTTCCTTCAAAAGCGGATCTTGCATTTCGTCTGAAATCTTCGTGTAGGATAACAGACATCCGAATATCGCAAGTGCGGTGTGCAGCGGATTCAGGCAAGTGCATACTTTCATTTTTTCGGTTTTGTCCACAGTATTTTTATCGGCGAAATAAATTCCGCCTTTCTCTAAACAAGGTCTCCCCGCTGGAAAATGGTCTTCCACGACCAAATACTCACATTCCTCCGCATTGACAAACGGTGCAATGTAAGTCTGTTTCTGCGTGACAATCACAGACATATCCCTAAGACCTTCTTCTTCAAGCATATGCATGATATCTAAACTTGGGCGAGGCGTAATCTTGTCAATCATTGTCCATGGGAAAGAAACTTTTTGCGGGTCTTGTATCCACGAAAGGAACCCTTGCTCTGCAGTTCCGTTTTCCTCCCATTTTTCCACAAAATCCCACACTGCATCCCGCAGTCTATCTCCGTTATGAGAAAAGTTGTCCATGCTCACGAGTGCAATCGGCATTTTCCCCGCGAGAAATCTCTCATAACAAAGCGCCGTTATCCTTCCTATATAACTTTCAGCGTTCTTCGGCCCTGCTGCAAAGTCATGCTGTACGACGGGAAAATAATTTCCTTCCGCATCCTGCAGCTTATATCCTTTTTCCGTAATCGTAAAGCTTGCCATCTGCAGTGACGGACTCCTGAAAATCTCGCACAGCCGCTCTGCGTCTGCTACGCTTTTCTTATTCATCAGCAAAGATTCTGCAACGCTTCCAATTACTTTTTTTTCAACACTTCCATCCGCTTTCAATGTTACAAGCAAGGACAAATTGTCATGCGGCCGATAAATCTTTTCGATTATTTCATCATCAAAGCCC
>CAKQVC010000205.1 GCA_934277655.1 uncultured Clostridia bacterium | reverse complement strand
ACTTCTGGTTGAGCAGAATGCAAAGAAAGCACTGGAGATTGCAAACCGCGCTTACGTTCTGGAAACCGGGAAAATCGTTCTGGATGGAGATGCGAAAGAACTGATGCACAACGAACAGGTTCAGAAAGCATATCTTGGAGAGTAAGGAGGAATTCTCGTGGAAAAATATATCATAACGATTGCCAGAGGATACGGAAGCGGCGGCAAGACGATTGCACAGATGCTTTCAAAAAAGCTGGGGATCCGTTACTATGACCGGGACCTGATCCGGATGGTCTCGGAGGAAAGCGGCATTAACGAGGCATTGTTTAATCTGGCAGATGAGACACATAAGCCGAATCCGTTTAAAAAATATACAGGAAGCAAGATACTGCCTCCGGATGATGACGGGTTTGTTTCAAACGATAATCTGTTTAATCTGCAGGCAGAGACGATCCGAAGGCTTGCACACAACGAAGAACCATGCATCATCGTGGGAAGATGTGCACATCATATTTTGAAAGATGAACCGCATGTTATAAGAGTTTTTATTCATGCAGATATGGAACATTGCATCAAGAATGTGATGGAACGAAATGGTGTGGATGCAGATGAAGCGAAGGCTTTGATCGTAAAAACCGATAAGGAAAGAGCTCATTATCATAAATATTTTGCAAATATGGAGTGGAATGACGCACGGAATTACGACCTCTGCCTGAACACGAGCAAGCTGTCGTTTGAGCAGTGCGTGCAGACCATCATTGACTTTTTAAAAGTAGTCAATCTGTAGTGCAGCAGGCAGCTTCTTGAATCAAACCTTCATGAGGGACATTTTACGAGTGTCATCTCACGAGAATCATCAGGAAACAGTGAAATATGGCTACCGCAATCCCACTGGCTTTAGACGATGGGTAGTTCACAAGTATGTCCTGATGCTTAAAATGAAATCTAATCATATGTTTAGATTTATTCCTGAAAAATAAAACAAGCAAAAAAGCATGCGAAATGCAGCAGAACCGGGATTTGATCCCAGGCAGACGCTGCGAAGCGCGTGCTTTTTTGTTTGGGAGGAGTAGATCTGTTGATAGACCTGTTCGGGGTAATGAAAGGAAAAAAAAGACCGGGTGGATCATATCACATATACCTGGTCTTTTTAAAATCATTTGAACAGTTTTTGACTGGCTACTCTAAAAGCTGTTCGCCGTGATCGTATAGATTACTGTTCAGCTGATGGATGGTTTCATTATGGGAGAGTGCAAAGCTGATGATGCTGTCACGCTGACTGCGGACGTACAACGGGGCAAAACCTCCGTGCCTCAGTAAATCCTGAGTCTCATCCAGCGTTGCTCTCATGGCGATGCATAAGCAGAGAAGCTTATCACGGGAAGGTCGGCGTGCTCCCGAAATAATCTGATACGCATACACTTCATTCAGATTGCTTGTTTTCACAACTTCCGACTTGGTAAGTCCCTTTTTGATGATAAGATCCTGGATTAATTCCGCAAGAGAAACAGAAGCAAGCTCGTTTTTATTCTTCTTTAGAAAATTCTCCAAAGAATCACTGCTTTTCAGTTCTTTTTCGAGATATGTAGTGCTTTTTCTTGCCATTTTATGCTCCTTTATGCTACAATTTTATCATACAGACAGGAGAAGAGCAACCCGAACAGAAAAATCAGAGCAACTGCACCGACAATTTTGTAGGAATCAACAAGAAAAGAACGGGAGCACAGCTTCGTCCTAACAGTATGCACTTAACAGTTTACCATGAGAAAAGCCGAAAGTGTTATGCACGGTGCTAAATACGTGAAATATTTTTGAAATATTTGATGAAACCGTGAAGGTATGCCGCAAAACATCTTTCAGCAGGGAACTGCCATGTAAAATACAGAGCAAAGAACAGGTAGGAGTCATCAGCATGAGTATTGAAAACGTAATGAAAAGATACGAAGATCAAAAACCGGATATTTTGAGCAGAAAAGAAGAAAGCCTCGTTGCAAGGGTTGAGGGACCGGATGGAAGCCCCCGGATCATTCGGGTATATCATAAGGAAATGCCGGCATATCAGGCACTGGAAAATCATTCCTGCCCGGGGCTGCCGAAGATTTATGGGTGCAGCCGGGAGCAGGACTGTTTCGTAGTCGAGGAAGAGTGGATAGACGGGATCTGCATCCAGGAGATTTTGGAAGGAGGAGGAACACTGGAGCCGCAGCGGGCACTGGCTATTATGGAAGAAGTAAGCAAAACGCTGGGTTATCTCCACTCAAAGGGTTTTATTCACCGGGATGTAAAGGCAGAGCATGTGATGTTGACGGCAGAAGGTAATGTTTTCTTAATCGACCTGGATGCAGCGATGCGAATCAGGCAGGAAAAGAAAAATGACACCCAGCTTTTAGGAACAACAGGATATGCGGCACCGGAGCAGTTCGGGCTGGTACGTTCGGACGCAAGGACGGATATTTATGCCATGGGAATCTTGCTGAATACTATGCTCACGGGACAGCATCCAACGGTGGAACTTTACAGGAAAGAACCGGCCGCAAAGATTATTACAAAATGTACGGCACTCAGTCCGGCAGATCGGTACCAGAATATGAAAGAACTGGAAACGGCTTTAAGTGAGGCATATCTTACGACGTTGAACCGTTCGGATTCAGATGAGGTGGAGACCGTAGAGAAAACAGATAAATTCAAGAAATCAGAAGGTGTTTCGCATGCTTCATTGGGAAAAGAAGCAGGAAGCAGAGATGAACAACAAACCTTTGAAAAAGCCTCAAAAGCGAAAAAAGCCGGGAGCAGTGAAAAAGGCGGAAACAAAAGTTTTGCGAAGAAAGCGGGTGCAGGGGTACTTATCTGTGCGCTTATTGCGGCAGGGGCGTATTTCTTGCCGGGAATGTTGCCTGATGATGGTACTGATACACAAACTTCGGATGGTATGCAGTCTTCGCAGGATTCGCAGCAGGACGGAAGGGAGAGAAATGCAGATGGAAGCCTGGCTTTGCCGGAGGGATATGAGCAGTTATATGTAGAGCCTAATGGTGAAGATGCTACAACATATTACACTTTCCGGCAGGGGAGCAGAAATGCACCTCTGGGAACAGGCAGCATCATGATCGACGACACTTATGAGGTTCATGTAGACGAGAATGTTGGACAGATCGATGGATATGACGAAGACTGGGGCGCATGGATCCTTTCATCAAGAAAATGTGAAGTGGGCGAGCAGGGATTTTTCTATGCAGAAAAAGGCGATAAAAAATATGCAATCCAGGTGTTGACAATGGGCGAACCGATCAGTGCTTATACAAAAATTCCTGATTTACAGAATATGAAGGATGGTTATCTGAAACCTGGTGATGATATGTATCTGCCGGAAGAACGAGTAGTGCGCCTAAAATACAAGGCAGGCGAGCCGGTAAAACTTTATCTGGTGGCAATGTACCGTTTTGATAATCTGGTGCCGACTTGTGACAGTGATCTTGTGACGATTCAGCTTGACGAAAGCCAGACACAGTGGCCGTGGCATGTTTTCAATATGACTTTCGATAATCCGGACGGCGGAGATGTAACTGTTCGTGTACCGAATCAGGATACCAGCCTGACCTTTGTGTTTGAAGAGGAATAAAGAAGAAAAGGGACACAAGTCAGCGAGACTCTTTTAGTGGAAGAATCTGTCCAGTCTTAAACATTTGAAATCCACATGGCGCAGGCTGTGTGGATTCCTTTATCAAAGGATAGATTTTCAGTGGTATCCTTCTATGAAAAATGATATAATAAACTTGTCAAGAGGACAAGTGAAAGCGGTTAGCCTTCCCCAAAACTCGAAAGGGGTTTGGACTAGAAGGAAGGTGGTAATAGGATGAGAATTACAATTACCTTTGGTAGAGTAAGAATCACTATTTACATAAAAAAATAACTGCCCACAGCTTGCAACTTTGGCAGTTATCTTTTAACTGAACAGGTTAGCCGTTTTCAACGGCTTTCCTCTTGACATCAATATACCACAAAGAAATTAGGTTTTCAAGTAGAAAGAAAAATTTATCCACATGGCGCAGGCTGTGTGAATTTTTTTATGCTCAAAATTTGACCCTCTTCAAAGTTAGAAACTACAATAAAATCCAGATATAATATTTATAGAAGATGAAAAAAGAAGAAATGCGGCAGGTATAGGGAGCATCCCAAAGTTTGTTTTTTAAAAGAACAAAGGAGACTCTTTCAAGTCTCCTCATCTTCTAAGTATTGAACTTTCAATCGATCTGAACTAGCCGAAGTATCTGTCCAGCAGACCCTTGAGTGCCTTGCCGTGTCTTGCTTCGTCGCGTGCCATTTCGTGAACAGTGTCGTGAATAGCGTCATGGTTGTTCATCTTAG
>CAKQVC010000204.1 GCA_934277655.1 uncultured Clostridia bacterium | reverse complement strand
GAAAAAATATGACACAAGGAGATGACACAATGGCACTAATGACAGGAGCTCAGTACATTGAGAGCTTAAGAAAATTAAACACAAGAGTATACATGTTTGGCGAAAAGATCGACAACTGGGTAGACCATCCGATCATCCGTCCATCCATCAACTGTGTGGCTGTTACTTACGATCTGGCACACGATCCGCAGTACGAAGATCTGATGACAGCAACATCCCACCTGACCGGACATAAGATTAATCGTTTTGCCAACATTCACCAGAGCACGGAAGACCTGAAGAAAAAGGTTAAGATGCAGAGACTTCTGGGTCAGAAGACCGCATCATGCTTCCAGAGATGCGTAGGTATGGATGCCTTCAACGCAACCTACTCCACAACTTACGAGATTGATGAAAAGTACGGAACTCATTACCATGAAAACTTCAAGAAATTCCTTACCTACATCCAGGAAAATGATCTTATTGTAGACGGCGCCATGACTGACCCGAAAGGTGATCGTTCTCTGGCACCGCATGCACAGAAAGATCCTGACATGTTTGTAAGAATCAAAGAAAGAAGAGAAGACGGTATCGTTGTACGCGGCGCAAAAGTACATCAGACCGGTTCCATCAACTCTCACTGGCACATCGTTATGCCGACCCAGGCTATGAGAGAAGAAGATAAGGACTATGCGGTATGCTTCGCATGTCCAAGTGATGCAGAAGGACTTTATATGATCTACGGCAGACAGTCCTGCGATACTCGTAAGCTGGAAGAAGGCGCAGATGTGGATCTTGGAAACAAGAAATACGGTGGACAGGAAGCGTTAGTAGTCTTTGATGATGTATTCATTCCGAATGAATATATCTTCATGGCAGGCGAATATGACTTCGCAGGCATGTTGGTAGAACGGTTTGCAGGTTTCCACAGACAGAGCTATGGCGGCTGTAAGGTAGGCGTAGGCGATGTAGTGATTGGAGCAGCAGCACTGGCAGCAGAATACAACGGAGCAGATAAGGCATCTCATATCAAGGACAAACTGATCGAAATGACTCATCTGAACGAAACTCTGTATGCATGCGGCATCGCATGTTCGTCCGAAGGTCATGCAACCAAATCCGGCGGATATATCATCGACTTACTGCTGGCAAACGTCTGCAAACAGAATGTAACCAGATTCCCGTATGAGATTGTAAGACTGGCAGAAGACATCGCAGGCGGACTGATGGTAACAATGCCGAGTGAAAAAGACTTTAACTCCGACCTTGCGGTAGGAAGAAACGGTGAAACGATCGGGGAAATCTGCAACAAGTTCTTTGCGACCAATGACAAGTGCACGACAGTAGAGAGAATGAGAGTGCTGAGATTCCTGGAAAACATCTGCTTAGGAGCATCCGCAGTAGGATACAGAACAGAATCCATGCATGGAGCAGGCTCTCCACAGGCACAGAGGATCATGATCCAAAGACAGGGCAACATCGAAGGCAAGAAACAGCTTGCGAAAGATATTGCAGGTATCAAATAGACAGATTCGTGTTTTTTCATGCTTCATGGAGCTGCACTATGGTCAATGAAACAAATTGACCATAGCACAGCTCTTTTTTTGTAAAAAATGCTTTGCTCAAGGGATGGTTACGTCTGTTTCTATCGTTTATGAAACAGCGGGGGAATGGTGTAACATACATGAGGTGCAGAATGGGAATAAAAGCTGCAGACATTGTCTTCCGGTGCGGAAAATAAAAGCTACAGACATGGTTTTTGATGTGGAAAATAATACCAAACATGAATAATGTCTACTCTTAAAGTGCTAACGGTTTGTTTGAGTAGTGCGTTTTTCTCCTTAAAGCGTACAATGTACAGGATTATTCGAAATTAGTGCTGTTTTATGGTACTTTTTACAATTTTGAGCCTAGCTTTCTCAAATTTCTTCAGCCAATAGAAATATGCCACTACTCTTTTTGAGAGGATTGGTTCTATAGGGTAGAGAGTATGCAAAAAAAGGAAATCTTTGGTATGTGATCTTTTGATACGATCAGGGCTCAGGCATGGAAAAAACAATGCGTGCATATGAAAATGAGGAAAACTGGTATACAATTGTATGGCGCTGCAGTTGCGAAGTGACTCATTGATGAAATATGAACTACTACCATAACTTAAAATGGAAATAAAAGAAAATTAAAACATATATTGACAAATAACAAAACAAGGGGTAATATGTAATTAAATACATTAAATGTAAAATAATGATATCATAGTGCTCTACAATGGTAAAGAAGAACTTCCGGAATATCAGGAGTTTCGCTTGTCTGATTCCTATTTAGGCGAGAAGAAAAAAGACGAAGAAGATGCTTTACAGGCGGTCGTGAAGGTGTATAATATTAATAACGGAAAGAATGCAAAAATCCTGAAGAAAAGCGAGACACTCCGGCAATACAGCCGCTTTGTAGAAATCATGCGAAAGCATAAACAGACAGAAGAACTGACCAATGAAGTGATGGTAAAGATTATGAACCAGTGCCGGGAGGAAGGAGTACTCGTTGATTTTCTTCAGAAGTATGGAACGGAGATCATAGAGATGTTATTCAAAGAATTGACGAGAGAAGAAGATTTGGAGATATCGAGACTGGACGGATACGACGCCGGAGAGAAAGCTGGCTTTGCGAAAGGCGAGCAAGTTGGTGCTGCTCAAGAAAAACGCGAAATTGCGAAAGCAATGAAGAAAAAAACAATAGATAATGACATGATTGCAGAGGTTACAGGGCTTTCTCCGGAAGAAATCGAAGCATTGTAGATTGCTGAAAATGGTACGTTTGGCAGAAAGCAAATATATTAAAAATAGAAAATGCCTTGTTCTGGAGCTGTGGCATGGTTGATGAAACATATTGACCACATTACAGCTCTTTTTTCGTGCAAAATGTTTTCGGAGAGGTTGTATCTCTGCAGGTTATGGCAGGCAAAGGAAAAAGTAGAAATCAAAAAAAATCTGACAAATTATGCAGAGTGGTAGTTGATTTTTGAAAATATTGTGGCATAATGAAAGTAGTAACGAGGAAGTTGTAAGGACGGAATTGTATGAGACAACAACCTTTCTTGTTATTGTATTTTCATAGAAAACGTGCAAGCGTTTTCAGAATCAAATAGCGTAAGACTTCCGAGAGGCAAAGTGGGTCTCTGCCGCTAGTGGGTCATGGCAGAATTGGCACTCAAGGAAGCAGTTAGGGAGGGAAATGAAATGAAAAAATTATTAGCATCATTGCTGTGCGTGGCAATGATAGTTTGCTTTATGCCGACAATGGCGTTTGCGGCAGAAGGCGAAACGGTCGCAAAAATTGGCGAAGCAACTTATACAACATTGCAGGAAGCGATTGACGCAGCCACAGCAGGCGGAACAACAGTAGAACTTCTTGCAAATACCACAGAAGACATTACAATTTCTGCGGACAAAAATGTTACGCTTAACCTTAATGGAAAAACACTTAAGAATAACAGCAGTGATACCATTACGGTTGCAAACGGTGCAACTTTAACGATTGAAGGTCCGGGAACTGTTGATAATGTGACACATGCAAAAGCGGCTCTGGTTAATTATGGGACTACCGTGCTCAAAGGTGGAACATACACCCGCAGTAAAGAAGATGCTGAGAATAACAAGGGAAGCGCAGGTAAAAATAGCTTCTACACGATTTTGAATGATAAGGGCGGTAATATGACCATTCAAGATGGTGTTGAAGTTACTAACGTGGGGCACTTTTCAAGTATGATTCGCAATGGCGGAGATGACAAAAGTGCTGCCGTGTCCAAACTTCAAATCAATGGAGGAACATTCTCCGGTGGAATCAACACTGTAAAAAATGATGAATATGGAGAATTAACAATTACCGGAGGTTCTTTCTCGAATACATCTCAGTTTGTTATTATGAATTGGCATAAGGCAAATCTTTCTGGCGGAACATTTGAAACAAATAGCGGTGCAGAGGGAGTTTTATTTACCGCTAGTTATCTTGAAAATCGTGCCATAGGAGAACTGACCGTCACAGGAGGAACCTATAAATGTGTGGATAACCAGAAACTACTTTGTGATCGATATAATAATGATGTACAGTATAAGGGGACTGCGAATATCACCGGTGGTACATTCTCTTCCAATCCAAAGGACTACGTTGCTGAAGGCACTAACATCTACAAATATAATGACACGAAGTTTGTAGTTTCCGCTACAGCACCGGCTCATTCTGATGGAAAGAACACCTGGATTGAGGATAAAGAAAACGGATATTATACTGAAACTTATGTTTCCTATTTCTCCGGTTCCACTACTACTGACAACGTAACTAACAAGTCCGAGAATACAACAACTGGCGAGGTTGCTTCCACTACAGCTGACATCAACGCTTCCACAACCACCAAGGCTGATGG
>CAKQVC010000203.1 GCA_934277655.1 uncultured Clostridia bacterium | reverse complement strand
TGCTTAGGGTTTTCACAAATAACCATTACTTTGCCGTTTCTTTTGATAACTTTGCACTTTTCGCAGATAGGTTTTACGGAAGCTCTAACTTTCATAATTTCCGACCTCTCTTTCTCAAGGGCTTAACCAGTTTATTATAGCATACCTTTTCCGATTTCGCAAAACATTTTTTCACAAAATCTATCGGTAAAGCAAATTTTTTTCTAGTTTCCGCCTTTATCTCTCCAGATGATTCTTCCTCTTGTCAAATCATACGGTGAAAGTTCAACTTTAACCTTGTCACCGGGAAGAATTCTGATATAGTTCATTCTAATTTTTCCTGAAATGTGTGCAAGCACTTCGAAACCGTTGTCTAATTTCACTTTAAACATAGCGTTTGGCTGTGCATCAACAACTGTTCCCATTGCTTCAATGACGTCTTTCTTCGCCATAAATGCATCTCCTTCTATTCTTTACAAGGTAAGCAGTTCAGGCTCACCATCAGTGATAATAACAGTATTCTCATAATGTGCGGCAAGACCGCCGTCAATGGTAACTGCTGTCCAGTCATCTTCCAGAATGTCAACCTCCCATGAACCCTGTGTGATCATCGGTTCAATAGCAAGTGTCATACCTCTCTGGAGTCTTGGACCCTTTCCCGGTTTTCCAACGTTTGGAATCTGCGGATCTTCATGCATTTCACTTCCGATTCCGTGTCCGACGAAATCACGGATAACACCGAAACCTTCACCTTCTACTGTTTCCTGAATCGCATGTGAAATATCTGATAAGCGATACCCTTCTTTTGCATAGGCAATTCCGTTCCAAAACGCCTTTTCAGCCGTCTTGATCAGATGGGCAGCCTCAGGACTGACATTGCCTACAGGATATGTTCTTGCTGCATCTGCCATATAGCTTTGATACTCTACGACCAGGTCACAGCTTACGATATCGCCATCTCTCAAAATCCGTTTTTTGCTCGGGATCCCGTGAACCACTTCATCATTGATAGAAACACAGATACTTGCGGGATAACCGCAGTATCCCTTTTCCGAAGCAATCATCCCGTGCTTTTTCACAGTTTTCTCTACAAACCGGTCAATTTCCAAAGTGGAAATTCCCGGTTTGATAAGATTTTGAAGTTCATTCAAAATGTAAGCATTGACTTTGCCCGCTTCACGCATTAAGTCAAGTTCATGTTTCGCCTTGATGATGATCATTCTTATTCACCCAGCGCTTTGATGATGTCGGCAAATACATTGTCAAGGCCGGTTGTACCGTCGATATGAGCAATGTTGCCTGCATTTTCATAGTACTCAACGAGAGGCATTGTCTGTGCTTCATAAACATCAATTCTGTTCGTCACTGTTTCCAGATTATCATCTGCTCTCTGGATTAACTCGCCGCCGCAGTAGTCGCAAATTCCTTCCTTTTTAGGAGGAATATTTACAACATGGAAGCTTGCGCCACATGCTTTGCAGACTCTTCTGCCGGTCAATCTTGTAATCAACTCATCCTTGCCGACTGCAATGTCAAGCACCGTGTCGATCTTGCCATCATGGGCTGCAAGGAATTCATCAAGCTTCTCTGCCTGATAAACAGTTCTTGGGAAACCGTCCAGAAGGAAACCGTTCTTGCAATCGTCTTTCAGAAGTCTGTCTGTTGCGATCTCGATAACCAGATCATCTGGAACCAGTTCTCCTCTGTCCATGTATTCCTGTGCTTTTTTGCCCAGCTCAGTGCCATTTTTTATATTTTCTCTAAAGATGTCCCCTGTTGAAATATGCGGAATTCCGTACTTTTCAACAATTTTTACTGCTTGTGTGCCTTTTCCGGCTCCCGGAGGCCCTAATAAAATAGTTCTAAGCATTTCTCAGTTTCATCTCCTTCTTATTTTAAGAAACCCTGATAGTTTCTCATAAGCATCTGATTTTCAAGCTGTCTTACAGTATCCAGTGCAACACCGACAGCAATCAGCAGGGAAGTTCCTCCGAAGTGGATACCCTTGAGTGCTGGTACCAAAACACTGATAATGGTAGGCAGTGTAGCGATAACTGCCAGGAAAATTGCACCTACGATTGTAATTCTGGACATTACTTTCTGCAGATAATCTTCTGTAGCTTTACCCGGTCTGATACCAGGAATGAATCCGCCGTTTGCTTTCATATTGTTTGCTACTTCGTTCGGATTAAAGGTAACACCTGTATAGAAGTAGGTAAAGAATATGATCAGGATTACGTTTAAAATGCCGTAAACCCATACACCCGGATCCCCGGATGGCGATAACCACTTTGTTACCCATTCAGAAAAAGCATTTCCCTGCTTTAAGAAATAAGTAATCGTAAGTGGGAATTGTAAAATGGATAATGCGAAGATGATTGGAATTACACCAGACTGGTTAACCTTGATTGGAATATGTGTTGACTGTCCGCCGTACATTTTTCTTCCAACCACACGTTTCGCATACTGTACAGGAATCTTTCTCTGACCTTCCTGGATCAGAACAACGCCTGCTGTTACTAAAATTGCTAATAAGATGAATATAATTACTGTTACTACAGAAATTCCTCCATCTGATACGGAAGTTGTAACGCTTCTGATTCCGCTTGGGATTCTTGCAACGATACCTCCAAAAATCAACAGAGAAATACCGTTTCCGATACCTCTTTCATTGATTTGTTCGCCTAACCACATTAAGAAAGCCGTACCTGCAGTCAGTACTAAAACGACTACAATTACAGAGAACGCACTTGTATCGATAACTGCTTTTCTGAACAGACCCACGGTTAAACCGATTGCCTGAATCAGTGCAAGAACAATTGTCAGATAACGAGTAATCTGCGCCATTTTCTTTCTGCCTTCCATTCCTTCTTTTGCTAAGTTTTCGAAGTAAGGGAATGCCATGCTTAATAACTGAACGATGATGGATGCAGTGATGTATGGTGTAATACTCAATGCAAAGATTGTGAAGTTACTAAATGATCCACCAGAAAACAGATCAAATAAATCGAATAAGCCTGTATCACCGGTAAACATTTCTGCCAGGGCGCTTCTGTTGATGTTCGGAACCGGAATATTCGATCCGATTCTGAACACAACGAGCATGAGTAATGTAAAGATCATTTTGCTTCTGATTTCAGGAACTTTCCACGCTTGAGCTACAGTCTTTAACATACCCATCCTAAATCACCTCTGCCTTTCCTCCAGCAGCTTCGATCTTT
Source organism: uncultured Clostridia bacterium (assembly GCA_934277655.1). GTDB lineage: Bacteria > Bacillota > Clostridia > Peptostreptococcales > Anaerovoracaceae > CAG-238. The sequence goes on along the minus strand of CAKQVC010000203.1, from coordinate 1,198 downwards.
TCTACAGCAGTCTTGCTGAACTTGTCAGCCTTTACTGTTAATGCAACATTAAGAGTTCCTTCTCCAAGAACTTTAATGCCGTCTTTTACTTGTTTAACGATACCTGCTTCTTTTAACAGAGCCTCGTCAACAACAGTACCTGCTTCAAACTTATTTAAGTCATCAACATTTACAATTGTATAAGTAGTTCCCCAAATATTAGTGAAACCACGTTTCGGCAGTCTTCTGTATAAAGGCATCTGACCACCTTCAAAACCAAGGCGAACACCGCCGCCAGATCTTGATTTCTGTCCGTTCATACCTCTGCCGCCGGTTTTACCCTGACCGGTTGCAGTACCACGGCCTCTTCTCTTCGGGTTTTTAGTAGAACCCGGAACCGCTCTTAATTCATGTAATTTCATCTAAGTGCACCTCCTATAATTCTTCTACTGTTACAAGATGGGACACCTTAGCTACTGCACCGCGAGTCTGCGGTGTGTCAGCTAATTCTACTGAATGGTGCATCTTTCTGAGCCCTAACGCTTCAACTACTTTTCTCTGTTTAGGGGAAGCGCCGATTGTGCTTTTTGTTAAAGTGATTTTAATCATTTTTGCCATTTCGCGTATCCTCCTATCCTAAGATTTCTTCTACTGTCTTACCTCTGAGTTCTGCAACCTTTTCTACAGTCATCATGGTCTTTAAGCCTTCCAGGGCTGCATAAGCCATGTTTCCTGTATTGTTGGAACCTATGGATTTTGCTCTGACGTCTTTGATACCTGCAGCTTCCAGTACAGTACGTACGGAAGAACCTGCGATAACTCCGGTACCTTGTGCAGCCGGCATGATGAGTACTCTGCCTGCGCCGAAAACGCCTAAATTTCTGTGAGGTACTGTTGTTCCTACTGTCGGAACATATATTAAGTTCTTCTTTGCATCTTCTTCAGCTTTTCTTACAGCTTCAGGAATTTCCTGAGACTTGCCGAGACCAACGCCTACATGACCGTTACCATCGCCGACAACAACAGTTACGCTGAATCTCATGTTTCTACCGCCTTTAACAGTTTTTGCTACTCTTCTGATATTAACGATAGTTGAGTTTAAATCAAGCTTGGATGCATCAATGATATTACGCATTCCTTATCTCCTCCTGTTAGAATTTTAATCCGGCTTCACGAGCACTTGCAGCGAGCTCTGCAACTCTTCCGTGGTATAAGAATC
>CAKQVC010000202.1 GCA_934277655.1 uncultured Clostridia bacterium | reverse complement strand
GTTGATCCGATCCACTTCGCAGGAATCATGCTGTTAAACCTTGAAATCGGTATGATCACACCTCCGTTCGCTGCAAACCTGTTCGTAGGCTGCAGAATCGGAAACATTACCATCGACAAGGTACTCCCAAGCATGATACCATTCTTCATAGCCTGTCTGATTGTACTGCTTGTTACAACTTACGTTCCGGGCGTAGCTACTTTCCTTCCAAATATGATAGGATAATCTAAGAAAGTGGATGACGGCAGCAGTAAGCGATAGTAGCAAAAGTGAATCAGAACAGCTGTTACTCATGCAAATCGGCATCGGTTATGCGCTGAACAGGTAGCCAGACAGCGGTGTTACTGCCGTCAGCAATATCGAGACATTGATTTGCGAAAAGAAGTTACGAAAGAATATCGAAATCTTCAATATATTATATGAAAAACCGTCAAACCTTGCAATTTTCCGTAAAAGGCAGCTCCATATCTTTTACGGAAGGACAGGGAATGGCGGTTTTTTTACAAAAAATTCCGAAGCGAGAACAGAGCGGAAACGAAAAAAGATGCAGAGGACAAAAACGGAAACGAAATCTTTTGCGAAGGACACAAGTTGGCACGGAGATTGCATTAATATATAGACAAATGGCAATCAGATGTAAAGATGCATCAAAAGATGCACCAAAGGTATCGAAGGAGGAACAAATGTCAGTATTAAAATTATATCCGCAGGACACCGTGGTTCTGGCAACAACGCAGTTGAAAAAAGGCGATAAGATTACGGTAGACGGCAGGGAAATCACTTTACTGGATGATATTCCGAACGCACATAAGATCGCAATCAAGGATTTTAAAGAGGGCGAAGAAATCAGAAAATATGATAATGTTATCGGTTATGCAACCAGAGATATTAAGACCGGAGAATGGGTTCACACTCATAATCTGAGAACAGGACTGGGTGCATCGAAAGAATATACATATGACTTTAACCCGATTTCCATTTTCCCGGGAAAATCGGACAAGACTTTTATGGGATATGACAGAAAGGACGGAGGCGCCGGAATCAGAAACCACGTTGCAGTGATTTCTACCGTGTTCTGTGCCAACGGTCCGCTGAAAGATATTGTAGAGGCAGCAAAAGCGAAATATCCGGAAAACGATCATTTCGATGGATTTTTGCCACTGACTCAGGAATTTGGCTGCAGCCAGACAGGCAGTGATTTGACTACACAGATGAAGGTTATCGCAGGTGTGATCAAGAATGCAAACTTTGGCGGTGTCCTTCTGGTAAGCCTGGGTTGCGAGATGATGATCCCGACAGAACTGGAAAAATACCTTGGCGATTATGATAAAAGCAGGATCAAGGCAGTTACCCTTCAGAATGAGTCTGATGAAGTGGGTGCCAGCATGAAGCTGATCGATGAAATCATGGAGCAGGTTGAACAGGACAGAAGAACGCCGATCAACATCAGCAGACTTCACATTGCGATGAACTGTGGTGGTTCCGATGGATATTCCGGCATCACAGCTAATACCTTACTTGGTCATTTATGTGACAAGCTGGTTGGTGAAGGTGCGACCATGAATATGACAGAAGTTCCGGAAATGCTCGGGGCAGAACATATCCTAATGAACCGTGCAGCAAACGAGAAAATTTTCAACGACGTGGTTCGTATGATTCATAATTATGAAGCTTACTTCGCAAAATATGGCGAAAAGGCAGCGGATAATCCGACTCAGGGCAACAAAGAGGGCGGTCTTTCCACGTTGGAAGACAAGTCGCTGGGTTGTATCCAGAAGGGTGGTCACTGTGCAGTTATGCAGGTGCTTGACTATGGCGAAAGAGCAACCACCAATGGTTATGTGCTCGTCAGCGGTCCCGGCAATGATCTTGCAGGCGTAACCGGTCAGATTGCTGCAGGTGCGGTACTGGTCATCTTCACAACCGGAAGAGGTACTCCGACTGGATTTGCAGGTCCGACGTTCAGACTGGCTTCCAACACGGCTTTGGCAACCAGGAAACCAAACTGGATTGATTACGACGCAGGAAGACTTCTGGAAGCAAAAGACCCGGCTGCAGTAGAAGCCCTGGACAAAGAGCTTTACGAAAAGATTATGGAAACTGTCAACGGCGAAAGAAAAACATGTAATGAAAAGAACAAGTATTACATGATGGGATGCCTGAAAGATGGTGTAACATTATAGCAATAAAGGCTGTAGATGAAATTTCTATTTGCAAACTTACTCTCCTAGAATAATATAATATATCGATGAAAGAGCTTGCTGACTTGCGGCTCTTTTTTCGTTATGCGAACTTTCCTGGTTGTAAACTTAGATTGCTTTTTCGAATCTATGACAGCCGGACGGAGAAAAGACCTTGCGGAAATAATTTTATGGCTGCATGCACAGAAGAAGCACGATAAAAACACAATGCAGGAAAACACGATGCGGGGCTAGATTCGAACGATGAAGGTAAAGGAGATACGATGCAGGATTGAATACATGTGCTGAAGCCAGATGAGGATGCGATGCAGACTGGCATCGAAAAAGCAACAACGCATAGGAAGAGGACGTTAAGACGAAAAAATTTGCGAAGAAAACAAAATGAAAAAGAGATAAGTAAAAATAAAAATGTTGAAATTTCAACGTTTAGGCGCCGAAAAAGAAAAAAATGAGAAATGGAGTGGGAGTTGGCACGGTTTTTGAATATAAGATAGGATGTAATGAAAAACGTTAATGATGAAATAATCATAGATGAAACGGAGGAAAAATAAATGAACTTGGAATTAACCTTGGAACAGAAGATGATTCAGAAGATGGTTCGGGAATTCACTGAGAACGAAGTGAAGCCGATTGCGGCAGAAACAGACCGTACAGCGCAGTACCCGGCAGAAACGATCGATCAGCTTTTCAGATACGGCATCATGGGTATGTGCGTACCGAAAGAATATGGCGGAGCAGGTGCAGATGTGCTTTCTGCGGCTATCGCTGTTGAAGAACTGTCCAAGTATTGTGCATCAACAGGAGACATCGTAGCAACTCATAACGGACTTTGCTGCGATCCAATCATGGCAAACGGAACAGAAGAACAGAAGAAAAAATATCTTCCGATGCTGACCACAGGCCGCCATGTAGGCGCATTCGCTCTGACAGAACCAAATGCAGGTTCTGATGCATCGAAAGGACAGACTGTTGCCAGACTGGAAGGAGATCACTACGTGCTCAATGGTTCTAAGATCTTTATCACAAACGGTTATGTCGCAGATATTTTCGTAGTATTTGCCATGACTGACAAATCCAAGGGCAACCACGGAATCAGTGCTTTCATCGTAGAAAAGGATTTCCCGGGATTCTCTGTTGGAAAGCATGAAGTAAAGATGGGTCTTCACGGATCCCCAACTGCAGAAATCGTTTTCCAGGATTGCATCGTTCCGAAGGAAAACCTTCTGGGTCAGGAAGGCAAGGGATTCAAGATCGCAATGCAGACACTGGATGGAGGCAGAATCGGTATTGCAGCACAGGCTCTCGGTATCGCAGAGGGTGCAATGAACGAAGCCATCGATTATACAAAGGCAAGAGTTCAGTTTGGCAAGCCGATCAGTAAATTCCAGAACACCCAGTTTGTACTGGCAGATATGGAAGTTGGATGCGAAGCAGGAAGACTGCTTATTTATCAGGCAGCAGAGAAAAAACAGAACGGACAGCGTTACACGAAGGAAGCTGCGATTGCGAAACTGTTCTGCTCTGAACATGCTAACAAGTCTGTAACCAAGGCACTGCAGGCACTGGGTGGCTACGGATATACCAACGATTATCCACTGGAAAGAATGATGAGAGATGCAAAGATCACAGAAATCTACGAAGGTACATCAGAAGTACAGAGAATCGTTATTTCTGGAAACATGGGTCTGTAAGGATAGAGTGAGAAGGAGATAGGAAATGAAAATTATCGTATGCGTTAAGCAAGTACCGGATACAACAGAAATCAGAATCAACCCGGAAACGGGAACTTTAATCAGAGACGGCGTACCTTCCATCCTCAACCCGGATGATGCAAATGCGCTGGAACAGGCACTGGCAATCAAAGACAGCCAGCCGGATACAGAAGTAGTTGTTGTTACTATGGGACCTCCACAGGCAAAGGAAATGCTGAGAGAATGTCTAGCTATGGGAGCTGATGATGCCGTTCTGTTATCAGACAGAGCACTTGGCGGTTCTGATACATGGGCAACTTCCAATGCTGTAGCAGCAGGAATCAGAACAGTAGGCGAGTTTGATCTGATTTTTGCAGGAAGACAGGCAATCGACGGAGATACGGCCCAGGTAGGACCGCAGATCGCAGAAAAGCTTGGAATCCCGCAGGTAACTTATGTAAAAGAGTTCATCTGCAAGGTGGTCAACTTTGTTTCCTACAAGAACT
>CAKQVC010000201.1 GCA_934277655.1 uncultured Clostridia bacterium | reverse complement strand
CTGTGATCCTCCAGTCCACCAGCACGGATTTTACGCCTGCATTGTTGGCACATTTAATATCAAATGGGCTGTCGCCAACCATGATAGCCTCATCCTTTTCAATTCCCAGCTTTTTCAGGCAGCACAGAATCGGCTCCGGATTTGGCTTATGAATGTCGGTATCCTCGCAGGAAACCATATTCTCAAAGTATTTTTCAATGCCGAACATGCCCATATAGCGTTCTGCTGATTCTCTCGTTCTGGATGTCACAATAGCAATACGATAGCCTGCTTTCTCCAGGTTTCGTAACAGTTCTTCAATTCCCGGAAAAATCTTTACCAGACCATCTGCGTTTTCCTGTTGATAGGTTCTGTATATTTCTGCAGAAACTTCCGGATCTACCCCCGGAAATTCTCTTTCCATCGTTAAAAGTAATGGTTCGCCGAAACATCTCGTGATTTTTTCCAGAGTTTCCTCTTTTCCCGTAAAATGGCGATAGGTGTGCTGCCAGGATGCAATGATCACGTCGTTGGTGTTTACCAGTGTTCCGTCAAAATCAAATAAAACAGTTGTTATCATTTAGTTCAATCCTTTCATCGTCAGACCGACTTTTTTCTTATCGTAGTCTATGGAAATAATTTTTACTTTTACGGTATCCCCTACCGAAACAACATCCATCGGGTGCTTCACGTATTTATCGCTCAGCTGTGAAATATGTACCAGCCCGTCATTCTTCACACCGATATCCACGAATGCCCCAAAGTCAACAACGTTTCGAACGGTTCCTGTCATTTCCATGTCAATTTTTAAGTCTTCAAACTGTTTTACATCGTTTCTGAAAATTACCGGTGGAGCATCCTCACGAGGGTCTCTTGCCGGTTTTTTCATTTCATCGATGATGTCAGAAAGTGTCATCTCTCCGATACCGATATCACCTGCCATAGCCGCCATGCTCTGCGCAAGAGATTTTGCGGGGTAGGCGTTTTTGATCTTCTTTTCCATGTCTTTATCGCCGCCATGACGGATGGCATCTGCCGTAACATCCAGCTTTTCCATCATTGCCTGGGCAGCCCCGTAAGATTCCGGATGAACAGATGTCGCATCCAGCGGGTTTTCACCATCGGAAATCCTCAAAAATCCTGCGCATTGCTTGAATGCTTTTTCGCCCAGCTTCGGCACCTTCATCAGCTGTTTTCTGTTTGTGAATTTGCCATTTTCCTCTCTATATTTGACGATATTCTTGGCAATTCCCATGTTCACACCTGCTATGTAGGACAAAAGCGATGGAGATGCCGTGTTCAGATCAACCCCCACTCTGTTTACGCAGTCTTCTACGACGTTTGTCAATGCCCCTTCCAGCAGTTTCTGATTGATATCATGCTGATACTGACCCACACCGATGCTCTTCGGATCGATTTTTACCAGCTCTGCCAGCGGATCCTGCAGTCTGCGGCCGAGTGACATCGCACCTCTGGTGGTCACATCAAGGTCAGGGTACTCCTCCGTTGCCAGCTTCGAAGCCGAATAAACGGATGCGCCTGCTTCGTTAACGATCGTGTACTGAATATCATATCCGTTTTTCTTGATAAAGTTCGCAACCACTTCTTCGGTTTCTCTAGATGCCGTTCCGTTTCCGATTACGATAATATCTGTATGGAATTTTTCAACGATTTTTTTCAGAGTTGCTTCCGTTCCCGCAATGTCGTTTTTCGGTTCGGTCGGATAAATGGTCGTGTAGGCTTTCAGCTTGCCCGTTTCGTCAAGGACAGCCACTTTGCAGCCCGTACGATATCCCGGGTCAATTGCGATGACTTTTTTTCCCTTTACCGGCGGTGTCATCAGAAGACTTTCCGTATTCTTTGCAAAAATCTTGACTGCCTCAGCTTCTGCTCTTTCGGTCAGCATATTCCGCATTTCCCGCTCTATAGAAGGCGCCATCAGCCGCTTATATGCATCCGCAATAGTGTCATTCAACATATCATAGAAAATATTCGTCTCATTTCGAATGATGGATTTTCCGATCAGTTCGTGGATCGTCTCCGCATCAACAGATACTTTTACCTTCAGTTTCTTTTCTTTTTCCCCCCGATTGATCGCCAGAACTCTGTGATTCGGAATCTTTGCCAGTGCTTCTGTATGGTCATAATACATTTCGTATACTGTTTTTTCCTCCGGGTCAGCTGCCTCTGTAAGGATCGTTGCAGTCCGAAAAGTCTTTTCTCTGACATCCTTCGTTATCTCCGGATCATCAGCGATCATTTCTGCGATAATGTCGCAGGCTCCCTGCAAAGCTTGTTCTGCGGTTTCTACTTCTTTTTCAGGGTTGATGAATGGCTGCGCAACTTCTTCTGTCGTGCCATCTTTTTTCTGCTGAGCAAAAATGATCATTGCCAGAGGTTCCAGTCCTTTTTCTTTCGCCTTGGATGCTCTTGTTGCTTTTTTCTGCTTAAATGGTTTATATAAATCCTCTACTCTTTGCAGAACTTCTGCTTTCTCGATTTCGGTTTTCAGTTCATCTGTCAGCTTGCCCTGTTCGTCAATCAGACGGATAACTTCTTCTTTTCTTTCTTCCAGATTTCTTAGGTAAAGCAGTCTGTCATTCAGATCTCTTAAAATAACGTCGCTCAGTCCCCCGGTCACTTCTTTTCTGTATCTTGCAATGAAGGGAATGGTATTCCCTTCATCGATCAGTTCAACCGTATGTTCCACCTGAGAAACCTTTATTTTAAATTCAGCTGCTAATTTTGAAATAATATCCATATATATTCCTTATTCTCTCTTCTTTATTCTTTCGCTTATCGTTCTTCGTGTTTCGTACCACTCAGTCCTGTGCATCTCTCTGCTTCAGTTTTTCATTGATAAAATAATCCAGATCTCCATCCATGACCGCACCAACATTCGCTGTTTCAGCACCAGTACGATTATCTTTTACCATAGTATATGGCTGGAATACATAAGAACGGATCTGTGACCCCCATGTATTCATGGAATAATCGCCTTTTAATTCTTCCAGATTCTCTTTATGTTCCTGTTCAGCCAGTTCCGTCAGTCTTGCTTTCAAAATCTTCATTGCCATATCTTTGTTCTGATGCTGGCTTCGTTCATTTTGGCAGGTAACTACAATATTTGTAGGCAGATGGGTAATACGGATTGCTGAGTTCGTCTTGTTGACATGCTGGCCGCCTGCACCACTGCTTCGATAAGTGTCAATCCTCAGATCGTCCGGATTGATTTCTACAGAAACATCCTCATCCAGTTCTGGTGTTACTTCCAACATTGCAAAAGAGGTCTGCCTTTTTCCTGCCGCATTAAACGGCGAAATACGAACCAGACGATGAACGCCTTTTTCATTTTTCAGGTAGCCATACGCATTTTCGCCTTCAACCAACATCGTTGCACTTTTGATGCCAGCCTCAGTATCATCCTGCAGATCCAGAATCTTGATGGTATAACCTTTTTTTTCGCACCATCTTGTATACATTCTGAGAAGCATAGATGCCCAGTCCATCGCATCTACCCCACCGGTTCCGGCGTGAATGGACACAATCGCCCCGCAATGGTCGTATTTACCGGTCAGCAGGGTTTTTAACCGCATCTCTTCCAATCGCTTCTTTATATCTTCAAAATCTCGTTCGACATCTTCTGCCATCACGTCAAGCTCTTCCTGCGATGCTCCGTCGGACTCTTCCATCTCGGCAAGTTCCATCAGCTCTTCCAGGTCATTCATGCCCTTTTCAAGACTTTCCCAGCCTTCCAGCGTGGCTTCCATGCTCTTTTTTTCTTTCATTACTTTCTGGGCATATTCGAGTTTATCCCAGAATCCGGGTTGTTCGATTTCCCGGTCTGCTCTTTCCAGTTCGGCTCTTATCTTAGCCAGGTCAAAGAGAGTCACCGATTTCTTTCAATGTTTCCCGCATTTGGGGAAGCATTGCCCTGATACTGTCAAATTGTATCATCATCTCACTCCTTTTCTGATGTTACGCGATTTCTATATACTTTGATTTACAGTACATGCGCTTACATTTCCTTGCATCATATTGTCAATATACACTGCAGACCACATGCCCTGTATTTGCCTGCGGCGCTCCGTCATGGATTCATGCGCACCTTATATACCTTATGGTTTCATCCATCATGCACCCGCTAAACTTCATCAAAGGCTGCATAGCAATCGCCTTCTGTTATTTTAGCAGAAATTCGCACTTCGCGCCACTGTTTCTGACTCTTTTTCCTGTCAAAAATGGACATAATCCCTTTTTCATCCAGGAAAGAAGAATATCCGTGGGTTTTCTTGTCAACTCGTGTATAATTAAATAGAAAACAAATCCGAGAGGAGGCGATGCTGTGCAGGAACAGGGTATTATCGAATTGCTGCTTCAAAGAAATGAAAAAGGCATGGACGCCTTATTGTTGCACTATGGGCCACTGATGAGA
>CAKQVC010000200.1 GCA_934277655.1 uncultured Clostridia bacterium | reverse complement strand
ATAATGCAGCTCTCTTAGAATCCTGTGCGGCCTTTCTGCCTGCAATTGTACCGTGTCTTCCCATGAGACACCTCCTAACTTCGTTTTTTTATAATATCTTGAATGCAGTAAATATTATACACTAACTATATATCTATTTCAAGTTTTTTTCGACTCTTCTTTTATGTTCTTTTATGTGATATGCACAAAATCCTGTCAGAAAGCCAAGTAACGCCGGACAGATCCATCCCAGTCCATACTGCGAAAACGGAAGCATATTTCCCAGGAAAACAATGTTTTTTGCCACTGCGACTTCTCGCCACGGGGCAGGAAGCGCATTCATAAAGTCAAAAACAGCCGCTACCATCGTAAACAGCGTCGTAATAACATACACTGTCCTGTTGTGTTGAAATAAATTCCCGGACAACGCCAGCAAGATCAATATGATTGCCAGCGGGTATAAAAACATCAATACTGGAACAGAGTAAGTGATAATGGACGCAAGTCCCATCGTCGCAACGAAAAAAGAAAAGATGCAGAATCCAGTTGTCCATATCTTATACGAGGGTCCTGCCGGAAAAATTGTGCAAAACGTTTCACTGCAGCTCGTGATCAAACCCACCGCCGTTTTCAGGCATGCCAGGGTTACAATAACCGCAAGGATGATCGCACCGACATCCCCAAAATAATGATGCGCGATCAGGTGAAGGGCTTCTCCTCCATCTGCACTGACCGGATAAACTGCCCGGCTCTGTGCCCCGATCAGCATCAATGCCACATAAATAACTGCCATTACGGAGCACCCGAAAACTCCTGATTTCAGAGTACATGCTGCCACCGCTCCCGGTTCTTTCACACCCAGGTCACGAATAACCTTTATGACAACAATCCCAAATGCCAGCCCTGCCAGTGCATCCATCGTATTATATCCTTCCAGAATGCCTTTAAACAGCGGCATCGTCGCATAAGCTTCCTCCGGTTCGGCTACCTGATAGTTTCCAATCGGATGCAACAACGCTGAAACGATCAAGATACCCAAGCTGATCAGAAAAAGCGGAGTCAGAACCTTTCCCACGTATGTAAGAATCTTTCCCGGTCTGAGCGAAAAGAACAGGACTACCGCAAAGAACAGGAAAGAAAAGAGCCAGAGCAGATATTTTGCAGTGTGTTCATTTTCTATCATTGGAGCAATACCTACAGAAAAGGAAGTCGATGCACACCTTGGAATCGCAAAAAATGGTCCGATCGTCAAGTACAGCAGGCAGGTAAAAAAGATGCCGTATTTTCTGCCAGTCCGACTACTCATTTCAAGGAGATCACGGCTTTTGCTCATACCAAGCGCCGCAACCCCCAGAAGTGGGATTCCCACTCCTGTGACAAGAAAGCCAATCGCCGCAATTCCTACGCGGGCACCAGCCGACTGTCCTAGATGAACCGGAAATATCAGATTCCCGGCCCCAAAAAAAAGTCCGAACAGCAAACTTGCAACCGCTGCCGTCTCTGTCAGTTTCAGTTTCGTTTTCATAATCTGTCATCACTCCTTCCGGACTCTGACAACAGCCCCATGCATTGACCATTTACTGCATGTTATGCCGTGCTGTAGCCATCATCAGTTTAATTCTGTTAAGCTGATTAACGTTACTAGCTCCCGGATCGTAGTCAATGGCCACAATATTCGCCTTCGGAAACCGTTCTCTGATCGCTTTCATCATGCCCTTTCCGGTTACATGGTTCGGCAGGCAGGCAAACGGCTGAAGGCAGGCAATATTCGTTGCGCCACTCTTTATCAGTTCAATCATTTCACCGGTAAGCAGCCATCCTTCTCCGCACTGATTGCCTGTTGATGCAATTTCTGACGCTTCTTCTGCCGTCTTCTCAATATGAGAAGGCTCTTCGAAACGTTGACTTTCACGGAGAGCTTTTCTAAGTGGTTTACGGAACCACTCGATCACTGCTATGCCTATTTCGTTAAGTTTATACTGTTTGTAAGAACCTGAGAGTTTCTCGTAATTAAATTTCTTACTATACATACCATAAAGGAAGAAATCAATTAAGTCAAGTACAACTGCTTCTCCACCCTCGGATTCAATGATATCTACAATATTGTTATTTGCGTCTGGATGATATTTTACCAGAATTTCGCCTACGACACCAACTTTCGGCTTTTTCACGTCATTGAGCGGAAGGTTGTCATAATCTCTCACGATCTTCGGCACCAAACGCTTATATGTACTGATTTTTCCGTCTTTACAGTTCTGGAAAATTTCTTTTTCATACTTTTTCATCAAAGCTTCTGCCGTTCCCGGAACTTTTTCGTAAGGACGCGTTGCATATAGAACTCTCTGGAAAAGATCGCCGTACATTGCTGCGATTACCAGACGTTTTCCCATAGCCGGCGTGATCTTAAATCCCGGGTTGCTTTCCAGTCCGACCATATTAAAAGATACGACCGGAACCTGCTCCATATTCAAGTCTTTCAAAGCTTTTCGAAGAAGTGCAATATAGTTGCTCGCTCTGCATCCGCCTCCGGTCTGTGACATGACAAGCGCCGTCTTGTTCAGGTCATATTCGCCGGATTTCAGGGTACTGATCATTTTTCCCAGGGTAACCAGAGTTGGATAGCAGGCATCGTTGTTGACGTACTTCAGCCCCTCATCAACTGCATTTTTATCTACCGTCGGGATCACAACTGCATTATATCCGCTTTCCCGAAGTGCCACCTCAAGATACTGAAAATGGATCGGAGACATCTGCGGAATCAGCAACGTATAATTTTCACGCATCTCTTTGGTAAAATATTTTCTTTCGTATGGCTGGTTGCTGTGTTTTGCCTGAACTCCGTTTTTATCACGTTCATCCATAGCTGCCTTCAATGAGCGGATACGGATACGAATCGCTCCCAGGTTGTTACCTTCATCAATTTTCAGCACCGTATAAAGTTTATTCGAATTTTCCAGGATTTCCTCTACCTGATCGGTTGTGACAGCATCGACTCCGCATCCGAAAGAATTCAGCTGTACCAGTTCCACACCATCCATATGCCCCACAAAATCTGCCGCCTTATACAATCTGGAATGATAAACCCACTGATCCAGAACACGGATTGGTCTTGGAAGCTCTGCCATGCTGCAGACAGAATCCTCTGACAGAACAACCATGTCATAAGAAGTGATCATTTTATCGATGCCGTGGTTGATTTCTGTATCTAGATGGTATGGTCTGCCGGAAAGCACGATAGCTTTTCTTCCAGTGTCTTTCGCGAATTTCAGTGCACGTTTTCCCTCTTCTTCCACGTCTTTTTTGAAAGCTTTCTGCTCGCGGCGTGCTTTTTCCACTGCGGTTTTTACCTCTAACTGCGAAATGCCTTTATTCTTCAGTATCTCGTACATCCGTGCCGCCAGACGCTTGTCATTATCGTAAGGCACAAATGGATGTGAAAATTCTACGTGATTTTCACGAAATACTTCGTTCATATTATTGGCGATGACTTCCGGATAAGTTGCAACAATCGGGCAGTTGTAATGATTCTGTGCTGTCTCATCTTCAACTTGTTCGTAGTTGATACATGGATAGAAGATCCATTTTTCCCCCATTTCTACCAGCGTTTCAATATGTCCATGCACCAGTTTCGCCGGATAACAAGCTGTATCCGATGAAATCGTATCCATCCCTTTTTCATATAGATTTTTTGATGACATCGGAGATAAAACCACACGGTAGCCCAGCGTTGTAAAGAACGTAAACCAGAATGGATAATCTTCATACATGTTCAAAACACGTGGTAATGCAACATGCCCTCTTACCGCATCCTCTTCGCAAAGCGGCTCGTATTCAAAAATTCTCTTCAGTTTATAAGCATACAGATTCGGCAGATCATTTGTTTCCATCTGCTTTCCTTCGCCTTTTTCACAGCGGTTTCCTGTCACAAATTTTCCACCTTCGCTGAACTTGGTAATGGTCAGCATACAGCGATTTTCACAACCATTGCACCTTGCATTGCTGCTTCCTGCATGGAAATTTTTGATCTCTTCCTGACCCAGAATGTCCGAACGATGTCCTTCGATCCAGTTGAACTTGGAATGAAGTGCACACCCATACGCTCCCATGATACCGGCAACATCGGGTCTTACCACTTCCTTGCCCAGCACTTTTTCAATCGCTCGAAGCACCGACTCGTTCAGGAACGTTCCGCCCTGGACAACAATTTTTTCTCCGGCATCCTCCGGGTTTCTCAGTTTGATCACTTTATATAATGCGTTTTTGATCACAGAATAAGAAAGTCCCGCTGCGATATCTCCAATGGTTGCCCCTTCTTTCTGGGCCTGCTTGACCATGGAATTCATGAAAACCGTGCATCTTGTTCCCAGATCCACCGGGTTCTGGGACAGCAACCCAACTTTAGCGAACTCTTCCACCGGCATGTCTACAGATTTGGCATAAGTCTCAATGAAAGAGCCACATCCGGAT
>CAKQVC010000199.1 GCA_934277655.1 uncultured Clostridia bacterium | reverse complement strand
GACTATCAGTTCTATAAGGAACTGGAAAGCAGCATGGATGGTGAGTTCCGCCGCTTTCCTCTGACGCTTCGAGTATACGCTTATCCCGGGGCACCGCTGACCGTGGATGCGGAAGGACTGGGAGTACGCTGTTTTTATGAAAGTGAAGCAGTTTTAGAGGCGGCAGACAGCAGAGCGACGACGGAAGAACAAGTGCGAAAACAACTGTCAAAGCTTAACGATACGGTGTTTTACTTGGAAAGTCTGGACTTTGAGGAGTGTGGGGCATTTATCCCGGTAAAGATGCTGAATCAGGCACGCCGTGAAATCGTAGATAGACTATATGAAGAAAAACTGCAAAGTAAACCCCGCCGTGTGATCGGAGAGAATGCCTTGACAAATGACGGAGATAGCGGAGAAATTGTGGGCATCGCTTGTCAGACAGGACTTCCGAACAGCGCTGACCATCAAGCAGAGAGAGTGGAAAGTGTTCATCAGGCAGGAATAGCCAGCAACGCAGATCATCAAGCAGAGATAACAGACAGTGCTCATCAAGAGGAGAACACCGGATCTGCACAGCAGCCATATTTGACAGCATCGGTTGTAACTCGTGCACAGTACGAGGCATGCCGAAAAGCAGGTATACAGGAAATCTACTTTGAGAATATCGTCCGCAGAAATCAAGTAAGCTATGAAGAAAAAGAAGGGGAGCTTTTGATCGGCGGTTACGGAGGGCTCTATTATTATCAGAACCGCAATCCGATTGTGACCGATTATTCTTTTAATGTCGTGAATTCCGTTACCTGCCGCAAGCTGCAGGAACTGGGAGCCAGACGCGTTACGCTTTCTTACGAACTGAATAAGAAGCAGATTGGGGATTTGATCCGTGCTTATGAAAAAAACTACGGCGCACATCCAGCACTGGAAATGATCATTTACGGCAGGGCACCGCTCTTGTTTACGAAATACTGCCCACTGAAAAAAATGGAGCAGTGTGGATTTTGCAAGACGAGACAGTACGAACTGCGGGATGAATACGGAACTTTCCCGATTCTTTCCCATAAGGACTGCACCACGACGATCTTAAACGGCAAGTTCCTGAACTTGCTGGATGAAATGCCGTCTATCCGCGGTATCGAGGCATTCCGGCTGAATTTTACGACAGAAACTCCGGATGAAGTAATTCGCATTACCAAAGAGGCGCAGCGTAAACTTGATGGTAGCCAGCCAACATCTTTGTTCCGTAAAGACAAGGATACAAGAGGGCATTTTAATAAGGAAATTATTTAAACGGCAGGGACTGCAGGCTGAATAGACAGGAACCTGATTTATAGCATGGTCTTTCAGCCACATTTGATATTTTGATATTATAGTAGAAAGAGGAAACAAGCGATGATTCAAGTCGAAAAACTATCTTACGGTTTTCCTGACAAAGATTTATATAACGATATTACTTTTGCTATCGAGGAGGGACAGCATTGCGCTCTGATCGGCAGTAACGGTACGGGCAAGTCAACCCTTGTCAATATGTTGATGTATCCGGATCAGTACTGGTTCGATGGAAAAATCACGAAGGACGAAGCTTGCCGCATGGGGTATGCCAGTCAGTTCAGCGTGCGGGATAAGTCACAGAAATGCACGGTGTTTGAGTACCTTGCAGAACGTTTTACCGATACCGAAAAGCAAATAGCCGATGTCTGCGAAGAGATGGCAGCACCGGAGCTTGAGGGCGAGGAAATGGAAAGCCTGCTTGCACGCTATCAACAGCTGCTGGATCAGAGTGATGCCATGGACACAGAACATTACGAAAGCGTGATCCGAAAGCAGCTTTATGCGGCCGGAATGAGTAGCCTAGAGAGCACACAGCTGGCAGATGTCAGTGGCGGAGAATACAAGCTTCTGCAGATCATGCGGGAAATGCTGCTGGCTCCCAATCTTCTGGTTCTGGACGAGCCGGACGTATTCCTGGATTTCGAAAATCTCAACGGTCTATGCAGGCTGATCAACAGCTATGTAGGAACTTTGCTGGTTGTAACCCATAACCGCTATCTGCTGAATCACTGCTTTAACAAGATTCTTCATCTGGAAAACGGAGAGCTGCAGGAGTTTGACGGTGCTTATAGTGCATATCGCTGTGCGATCTTGCGGGAAAAGCTTGAATTGCGATTACAGCATATTGAAGAGCAGGATGAAATTGCACGTACAGAGCAGATGGTAGAAATCCTGCGAAAGCGGGCAACATTGATGGTAAACCCGACAATCGGGCAGTCTGTTAATGCCAAACAGTCCCAGCTTGACAGGTTGCTGGCACGTCAGATAAAAGCACCTTTTATCGAGGTCCGTGAGCCAAAGATCAGGCTTCCGGAGGTGGAGGAAAGCGAGAACGTTGGTAATATGCCGGAATGTACAGAACAAGCAAGTGCCTCAGATGCGTCAGCAACAGAAGTGCAGGAAAACGTATTAGAAAAATCGGATGTAGTTCTGCAGGTTACGGATTACGAGATAAAATATGAGGAACATCTGCTGCGAGATGTGAACTTTACGATACGAAGAGGCGAAAAAGTGGCTTTGATTGGAGCCAACGGAACCGGCAAAACGACGATGATCCGTGATATTATCAAACAGGAAAATCCGGCAGTCCGGATTGCGGACGGTGTTACATTTGCATGTCTGTCACAGTTGGAGGGGAATACAGACGATAATGAGCGGACAGTTTCCGAAGTATTGCAGGATGCAGGCTTGCAAAACAGGCAGGAAATGCGGAAAAATCTGGAGGCGTACACACTCCCTGAGGGAGCCTTGTCGCAGAAGGTCAGCCAGCTTTCCGGCGGAGAACAGAATCTATTGCAGCTGGCTGTTTTGGAACAGAGCAGTGCGGACTTTCTGATTCTTGACGAGCCGACCAGCCATCTGGATCTGTATGCACAGGCAGCATTGGAACAAGCTGTAAAAGACTACAACGGAACGATTTTGATGGTAACGCATGACTTCTATCTGGCAGCAAACTGCGCTGATTATATTTTGCTCGTCGAAAACAATACAGTAAGACGGATCCGCAGCCGAAATTTCCGAAAGATGGTGTATGATAAGTACTTTGATTCGGCTTATCTGGAGATCGACCGCAAGAAACAGGAACTGGAGGCAACGATAAATGCAGCCTTTCAGCGCGACGACCTGACAGCCGTCGATAAACTCTGCACTGAACTGGAAAATCTACAGGGGTAAGCAAGCATATTTACGCGCTTATATTAAACATAGTGCATAAAAATTAACACGATAAGAATGACTGGCATAATGCTGGTCATTTTGTTATTTAGTGAAAAAATCTGAGCGAAATGTAGATTCATAAACATCGAGCAATTGAATAGATAAGGCTAATATGTTATAATTAAAAAAATTTAGGGAAAGGGGATACTATGGAGAAATTTGATACATATATGATTAATAAAATTTTTACTGTGCCGTATTTTGACAAAATGATTAGTGAAGATAGTGTTCCAGAATCCTTTTCTAAGTGCGTAAAGAGGTATACAAAAACAGAGAATGCAACTATCGGAGAAGTAATAAGTGATATATATCATTTTATGGATTGTAAATATAGAAATGAGTATTATTATAAAAATACGATTCTTAACCAGCTGTTGATAAAAAAACATGATTTATATAACACAGCAGCACTTACAGAATTGCCTGTTGGTGATTCGAAAGCGGATTTTATCATGATTAATGGTCGTGGAGTGGTATATGAAATAAAAACAGATTTAGATAACCTGCTTAGATTAGAAAATCAAATTAAAGATTACTATAAAGTATTAAGTTATGTTTACGTTGTAGTTGGAAATAAACAGTTACTGCACGCAAAAGAGTTTTTGAAAGATCAAAAAGTCGGAATATACGAATTGACGTCAAGTGGAAAACTAATATGCAGAAAAAAAGCTTTTTGTAATAAGGAAAATTTATCATATGAGGCAATGTTTCAAGTTTTACGAAAAGCTGAATTTGAATCTATTTTATTAAAACATTTCCATAAACTTCCGGAAGTTAATAGTTTTCAATATTATAGGGAGTGTCAAAAATGGTTAAAACGTGTAAATATTATAACTCTACAAAATGACGTTATGAAGTGCCTGAAATCAAGAACTTTGATGCTTGTGGAAAATAAATTAGAAGAGAAGGTACCGTATGAATTGAGATTTTATGCATATTTTTCAAAAAAATTCAATTCAGATTACCAAGAAATAAATACCTTTTGGAATGAAAGAATGGAGGGGTAGAGAATGTATTTTCCGTATCTTAGAGGAAGACAGAATGAATTACTGTGTTTGCGTGAACTTTTGGATGCAGGAAAACTAAGTTCAAAAGTTATTCCGATTATTGAACCTGTGAAATTTAGCAGTACTTTTTTTTCGACACTAAAAAAGTTCGTAGAGAAGGAACATAGCGTGATCGTAATCAGAAATCCTAAAGTAGGTTCT
>CAKQVC010000198.1 GCA_934277655.1 uncultured Clostridia bacterium | reverse complement strand
TCGTGGACCTGATCGACCACATCCATATCACGAGTCGCGATCCAGCCCATGCGAAGCCCTGCCAGTGAGAAGATCTTGGACATGCTGCCTACAGAAATTCCCTTTTCATAAAGATCCACTACGGAATGCATATAGCTGCCATCTTCCGATATGCCCCTGTAAACTTCATCGCAGAGCAGGTACGCATCCACACTCTTTGCGATTTCTACCATTTCTTCCATTGCTTCTTTTGGGATCCAGGAGCCGGTCGGATTGTCCGGATTATTCAGGGTAATCATCTTCGTATTTTCGTCTACCAGTGATCTCAGTTCCTCAATATCCGGCAGAAACTCGTTTTCCGGTCTCAGCTGAAGGATTCTGACCTCCGCACCGATGGACTCCGGAATTGAGTAATGCTGCTGATAGGTCGGCATTACGCACACCATATTGTCTCCCGGTTCAATCAGCGTTGTGATGACCTGATTGTTGGCACCAATCGCACCGTGAGTCGGCACAACGTTTTCCGGTTTCAAATCCTCATAAAGCCCGGCAACACCCTGCAGATATTCCGGTGATCCGTAGATATGGCTGTAAGTCATGCGCACATCCTTTAAACCTTTCAAGAATTCATCCGGGTCTTTTCCACAAAGCGTAAGCAGTTCGCCCAGTTTTAGGGAGTCGATACAGGTTTCTCCCAAATTGTAAACTGCATCATTTTCAAATTCGTTCATCCACTGTTCTACTTTAAATGTTCTGATTTTCATATCATTCTCCTTATATATTTTCTTTCGACGTTGGCTTCTGCTACAGTTCCACGGTCTGTCCCAGTCCGTGCTTTTTCGCTTCATCCAGTGCCACCATTCCTGTCAGCAGATCAAGGAGTGCCGTTCCTGTCGCATCAAACACCGTAATCTGGCTGTCGTTTTCTCTTCCTTCTACCTTGCCGGTAAGAATATCTCCGATTTCTCCGGCAATGTCCTCTTCCTTTAAAATACCTTCCGCTACAGGAACTTCTATCTCCCCTACGTTCATGCACTGTGGCGTATCATCTGTAAAGACTCTGGCATCTTTGAAAATTTCCGGGTCGACTTCTTCTTTTCCGCTCATATCTGCTCCGATACAGCTGAAATGGGTTCCCGGTTTTACCCATTCCTTCATGATGATCGGCTGTTTGGACGGCGTTACCGTAATAATAATGTCACTCTGCCCTGTTGCTGCCTGTACATCGCCTACTGCCGTAAACTTCACACCGGAGGCTTTCATATGAAAATCTTCTTCCAGTTTATCTTTGATCGCATCCACAAAACGCACTGCATTAGGAAAATCCATGGCGTCGTACACCATAACCTCTTCAAGCTGCGGGAAACACTGAAGCGTAGCAGCAATCTGGAATGTTGCAATATGTCCGGCTCCCACGACCAAAAGCTTTTTCGAATCCTTGCGGGCTAAAAGTTTGGCACCGATGGCACCTGCAGCTCCGGTTCTCATTCCGGTAATATGTGATCCGTCCAGAAGTCCCACAGGTGCTCCTGTATTCGCATCGAAGATCAAAACCGTACCCACCAGAGACGGCAGACCCTTTTCCGGATTTTCCCCAAACCATGAAACCAATTTCAGTCCAAAAATCTGACTGCCTTTCAGCCATCCGGATTTTATATCCATATCAGCAATGCCAGGATTAAATTCATGAAAAACTAATGGAAAAACAACCGTATCTCCGACCGATTTTGCACGATAAACTTCTTCCACCGTTTCAATGACTTTCTCCATAGAAAGTACTTTTTTTGTGTCTTCCATCTTCAGAACCTTAATGTTGAACATTTTTGCCCTCCTTATATTTTTTGTACCTGAATCTTTCAGATACTATTTCGCTATTCCATCCATACGGCAGCTATATCCGCCTTCTCGCCAGGGATTCCCCGCTTTATCTATATTTTAACACGTTTGACTCATATATGTTTTGTTTATTTTCAAATTTCCACATGATTTTTTTATGTTTTATCCAAGACTTTTCGCTTGCTCTATGTTAGAATATAGAAATCAACAAACTGACGGAGGAATTTATGGCACTGACAATTACAGATATCCTGCAACTGCAAAGTCTTCAAAAATTTGAACTTGTATCCGGTAAGAAAGGGCTGGCTCACTACGTAACTTCGGCCGAAATTGCCGATTACGAGTTCTGCTCTGATATTCTGCATCCACTGGAAAATCTCTTTGAAAAAGAAAGTCTTGTTTTATCCAGCCTTCTTTTTGCAAAAGGCCACCCGGAAGAAATTCTCCCGGCTGTTGAAAAACTGTTTGAATCCGGCGTTTCCGGATTTGCCTATAAAACGGTATTTTTTTCAGATCTTCCTGCAGAAGTTCTGGATTTTTCTAACGAGAATAACTTCCCTATTTTTCGTTTCGGCATGGATGCCTTCTTTGAAAATATTATTTTTGAGATCATGGACGCAATCCAGTCAGATGACACCAATCTGCTGACAGAAAATAATCTGTCCAAAATGATAAACAACGACCTTCCCCGGTCTCAGGTTTATTTTCTCAGCAAAAATATCTCGCTCCTGTTTAAGGAATATGCCATGGGTGCCTACATAAAAAACTGCAGCGACGAATTCTACATGAATCTGGACCGCTATTTTAAAAATTTTTATCTGAATAAAGGTCTGAATGGCAAAGCAATTTTATGCAAATATAAAAATGGGCTGTTTGCGATTCTTACCTCACGTCAGCCATCAAGCGATGCCTTTCGGATTATCCTGGACGAAATGCTGGATTTTTTCGATTTAAAAAACATGTCTGACCTTTTTGTCTGCCGTAGCGAAATCCATCGTTCCTATGAGGAACTGGATTTTTGTTTCCGCGAAAGCTATCACACCTCTCTGGCTTCCTATGCAGAAAAGCGGAATCTGGGTGACTACAGCCGTCTGGGTACATACCAGTTTCTGATCCCGCAACAAGATTCCCATTCCATGCGTGCTTTCGTTGAAAGGTATATCTCGCCGCTCCTTGTAAGGCCGGAATATTTCGACACCATGAAGTGTCTTGTACTGAGTGGCGGCGATGTTTCTGAGACTGCAGAAATTTTCCATTGTCATCAGAACACTATCCGTTACCGGGTCAGCAAGATCAAAGAACTGCTTCATCTGGAAAACGAAACCGATCAGAATTTTTTCAGCATGCTGTCTGATGCCATGCGTGTTTATCTGCTGATGCAGCCGTAATGGTTTTATAATATCCTTGTCCTTCATTTTTATATTCCGGTACGTAGACAAAAATATGCAAAGCAGAAAAAAGTAGACAAAACATATAAAAAGGAAAAAAACAGGACAGCCAGTTCACAAACACTGTGAAAGGACTGTCCTGTGTTTTTTTGTATTATTCTGTCTTAACTGCTACAATCCCAGATATAAGCTGGCCATTGCAAAATAAATGCTCAGTGCCACCATATCCGAAATTGATGAAATAGCCGGGTTTGCAATCAATGCAGGGTCCAGTTTGATCTTCTTTACGATCAAAGGTATCATACTGCCCAGCACCTTTGCAAAAATGACGATGAACAGCATCGCTGTGCAGACCGTCATGGCGATCAGGATTTTCTGTCTGTCGAACAGGCAGATCCTCGCAAAGTTAAAGGCACTCAATATCAGACCAACTACGAAGCCAATGCGGATTTCTTTCCACAAAATCTTCAGTGCGTCAGACGTATCGACTTCGCCGGTTGCAAGGCCGCGGATGATCAGTGTAGCCGCCTGTGATCCGGTATTTCCACCAGTTCCCATCAGCATCGGCATATAGGCAACCAGACAGATAATCTCGGAAAGCTTCGCCTCAAAGCTGGTAATAATCATTCCTGTAAACACGTATGCCACCATCAGTATCAGCAGCCACGGCAGACGGTTCAAGGCATGCTGCCATACCGAAACATCCAGGTAGTCCATATCGTTGTCTTCGAAGCTGATGACACCGTTCATTCTCTCGATATCTTCCGTTGCAGCTTCTTCCATAACGTCCAGTACGTCATCGACTGTGATGATGCCCACCAGACGGTGTTCTTTATCGACTACCGGCATTGCCAGAAAGTCATATTTTTTAAATGCTTCTGCTACTTCTTCTTTATCATCGTAAACATTCAGCCAGATATAATCGGTATGCATGATATCTTTCAACTTGACGCTGTCATCCGTGATTACCAGCGTACTGAGTGAAACGATACCGATCAGCTTCCGTCCCGCATCCTTGACATAACAGGTATAGATCGTCTCGGCATCCATGCCTTCTTTTTTAATATAGGCAAGTGCTTCGCCCACCGTCATGTCTTTTTGAAGGCTGATATACTCCGGTGTCATCAAGCTTCCTGCACAATCATCGGGATAGTTCAGAAAGTGATTGATGAGCTGCCGTTCGTTTTTCGGTGTTTTTTCCAGAATCTTGTCAACAAGATTCGCAGGCAGTTCCTCCAGAATATCGATCTTATCG
>CAKQVC010000197.1 GCA_934277655.1 uncultured Clostridia bacterium | reverse complement strand
ATGAACGATAGAACTATTATACCACGCCCCAAGTTTCTCACATGCGTGATTCAATGGTTCTTACATTGCGGCAACGCTGTAAACATGAACGATAGAACTATTATACCACGCCCCAAGTTTCTCACATGCGTGATTCAATGGTTCTTACATTGCGGCAACGCCGTGAACATGATTGACAGAACCATTATACCAAAAAAGGGTGGTAATTGTCAGCATTCTTTAGTATTATTTTAGGTATGAAGTATGAAAAAATTATCGTTGGAAAATTTATTGACAGACCGAACCGCTTTGTGGCAGAGGTAGAGATTGATGCAGCGGGTGCGGAACCGCACATGTGGGAAACGGAACATCAGAGGAAAATGATAAATCGGAAGTCCGGATCAGAAAAGGCTGGACAGATTGCTTTCGTGCATGTAAAGAATACAGGCAGATGCAGGGAGCTTTTAGTGCCGGGTGCAACTGTGTGGCTGGAAGACTTTACAGACAGAATGGGAACAAGGAAGCTGGCTTATTCGCTGGTTGGAATTAAAAAACAAACAGAAAATGGCATTTTAAAGATCAATATAGATTCGCAGGCTCCGAATAAAGTAGTCAGAGAAGCACTGGAGAGTGGAAAGATAAAATTGGAAGGTATGGGGAAACTTACCGTTATCCAACCGGAAAAAACATATGGAAATTCGCGCTTTGATCTGTATATAGAAGATGAAGAAGGAACGAAAGGTTATATCGAGGTAAAAGGTGTCACGCTTGAAGAAAGAGGAACGGCATATTTTCCGGATGCACCGACCGAACGAGGCGTAAAGCATATCAGAGAATTGATAGAAGTTTGCAGAAATGGAATGGGAGCATGGCTTATTTTTGTTGTGCAGATGAGAAACGTATTGAAGATGAAGCCCAATGACGTTACACACAGAGCCTTCGGGGATATTTTGCGAAGAGCGGCAGAAGAGGGCGTGCACGTGCACGCATTCAGCTGCGACGTAACGGAAGAAAGTCTTGAAATTTGCGAAGAAATTCCTGTGGATTTAACATAAGATTTGTGATAAAATATTTTGTCGTAAAAAAGAAAAAAACTTGAAACTTTTTCGATCTCCGTATCATCTAATATACAGAAATCGGAAAGAAGGGGGAAAAATAATCCGATGGCGATTAGCAGTAAGAAAACCGGAAAAGAACAAATTGTGGAAAAACTGCTCATTGAAAACTATGAACAATACTACCGGCTCGCATACAGCTATGTACATAATGAAGCCGATGCACTTGACATCGTGCAGGAGGGGGCGTACAAAGCAATTTTGAAATGCGATACGTTGCGGGAAGTTTCTTTTGCGGGGACGTGGATTTATCGTATCATGCTGAATGAGATTTTTCAGTTGTGCAGAAACAGAAACAGGCAGATGCTATGTGAAAAAAAGTTTCAAACGCAGGAGGAGGCAGAGCCTGTAGACGAAAAATCCGCCGCTGATCTGGAATTTACCGAGCTTCGGGATGCAATGGAACGGTTGGAACCATCAGAAAAAAATATTCTGGAGCTTCGGTATTTTGATGGGATGAAAATTGAGGAGATGGCAGGAGTTCTTGAAATCAACGTAAACACAGCAAAGAGCAGGCTTTATCGTGCAATTGAGAAGCTTCGGCGATCTATGACAGGTTAGGGGGATGTGCATTGAACGATAAAAAGGATCACAAGATTCCAGATGAAGGTCTGGAACAGATGAAACATGCAATTTTAGCTGCCAAAGCAGAAAAAAACAGAAAAAAACGTCTGCACAGAAAGAAAATTTGTGAGGGGACGGTTGTTTTTTTAATCGCAGCCGTAGTCATCGCTCCAAATACCAGTGTGGATGCGGCATATGCACTTTCAGATATTCCAGTGGTAGGCAATTTGTTTGAAGCAGTCACGTTTCGAGATTTTCACTATGAGGGAGAAAGGTTTCAGGCAGATGTATCGATACCAAAGCTGGTAAAAGTATCGAATCCCAAATCTGAAAGTCAACAGACTGCCGATGGGAAAAATACACCGAAGGTGGAAACTGCTGATGATGCAGAAGCAATCAATCAGAAAATGGAGAAAATCGGCGGGAAACTGGTTGCAGAATTTAAAGAAAGCGTGAAAGATGGAAAAGGCGCCTCCGGTCTTTATGTGAACTATGAAATTATTAATACTACGCAGCGATATTTTACTGTAAAATTGATTACATATCAAAGCGCAGGAAGTGGATATGAAAAGGACTATTTTTATACATTGGATCTAACCACTGGAAAGGAACTGCAGCTGAAGGACTTGTTTAAGGATGGGACAGACTATGTGACACCGATCAGTGAAAATATCAAAGCGCAGATGCGAAAACAGATGGCTGATGATAAATCAGTTACTTATTGGATTGATATAGATAAGAGTGATCCTGTATATGAATGGACATTCGATAAAATAGAGGAAGATCAGCAGTTTTATGTTGACAAAGAGGGAAGGGTAGTGATCGCATTTTCGGAGGGAGATGTAGCACCAATGTATATAGGTGAGGTAACGTTTACAATCCCTGCTTCCGTGACGGCTGACATTATGACTGGTTAAGTGAATGTGCCTGGTAATAATATCGCGCCAAAAGAAGGAATGACCGCGTATTTTTTGGTCAAAGAGAATCAAATCCCTATTTGAAAAAATAAAATAAGAAATGAGCAGGAGAAAAAGAAAATGACATATATAAAAAAGAAAGAACAAAAACGTGGCAAGAGGGGAGTGGTCTATCTCCTTATGCTGACAATGCTTGCAACTATCCTGGCTGGATGCGGCGGCAAATCTTATTCACTGGATGAAGAGAAGCTGGCAAATACACTTTTAGATAATGTGAAGTTTGACTGCAATATGTATCAGGTAAAAAACGATAAAATCGGAGATTTCATTACGACAGAAAATCCCGAAAAAGAAATCATGTACATGGGAAATGGTGCTTACGGTGATTCTTTCGGTATTTTTACATTGTCAGATGAAGACAGTGCTAAGAAAACTGCAGAAAACGTACAGTCTTATTTAACGGATCTGCAGGAATCTTTCCAGGACTATCTTCCGGATGAAGCAGCAGAAATCGAAAAGAATGTGACCGTGCAAAAAGGAAAATATGTGGTATTCTGTGTTTCTCCGGATCCAGAAAAGGTGCAGAAACTGATTGATGAAAGTTTTGTTGAAAGCGATGGTAATGATAGCTCGCAAGGTACAAACACTGAGGACAAGAAAAGCGATAATACAGCAGATGCACAGACGACAGGAGCCGGAGGGAATGTAGACGGAACCTATCCGGTCATTACCGCAGATGGAGCTTATAAGGAATATGGTAACGTCATAACTATTGGAGATACAGCTTTCGAGCTGTATTCTTATTTAGACACCGGAGCAGAAAAATACGCTGGTGCTGTTAATTCCGCTGCAGATAAGTTGAAAGGGCAGGCCAGTGTTTACGAGATCCCGATTCCTCTTAGTTCAGGGATTACATTGCCGGACGAGTATTACAGCAAGATTTCTTCCAGTGATCAGAAAAAGGCAATCGATGCAATCCTGGCAAAAGCTGATGACAACGTCAAGACAGTAAATATCTATGAAAATATGATGGAGCACAGAGATGAATATATTTACTTCCGGACAGACCATCACTGGACAGCTCTGGGAGCATACTATGGGTACGAAAAATTTTGCGAAGAAAAAGGCATTATGCCGGTGTCTCTGGAACGTAGAGAAAAACAGGATTTCAGCGGATTCTTAGGCTCTTTTTATAACGATACGAAAAACAGCAAACTGGGAAAAAATCCAGATACCTTGACCGCATATTATCCAATCAGCAATGTTTCGATGCAGTATACAGATAAAAACGGCAAAAAAATATCATGGGACGTTATTTATGATGTGAGCAAATATCCGGCAAACATCAAGTACAGTGCATTTATCGGAGGAGATAATCCATTCACGGAAATTACGAATGAGGACATTCAGGATGGTTCATCATGTCTTGTTGTAAAGGAATCTTTCGGGAATGCGTTTGTTCCCTATCTGACGGACCACTACGAAAAAGTTTATGTAGTGGATTACAGATATTGGGAAGGAAGCATTGTTTCACTGGCAGAAGAAAAAGGTGTGGATGATGTGCTGTTTGTGAACAATCTTTCTATGATTCGCAATGATTATCTTACAGGTAAACTGGCACAGTTGATTTAAGTTCTTTAAGTTTGGAGCATTCGGATATCGTATCATTTGTAAAATTTTTTAACAAACATCATCTGCAATTAAGAAAAATAAGAAAGTCGGCTTCGCCGATTAGATTTTTAGCGGTAGACTTTCTTGTTTTTCTGCAAATATCGCAACGATATTTCCTACACAATAAAAAAAGAAAGCGAATAACGAAAAAAGAGGTTGACACAAAGGCGAATATTTGGTAATATAGTTCATGCAGTCAGCAAAACGGAAACGTAATGCAATG
>CAKQVC010000196.1 GCA_934277655.1 uncultured Clostridia bacterium | reverse complement strand
AGTGGGATCTGCGCTGTATTGGTGGAAATCATATTGTTGTAACCGGCCTGTGCGGCAGTCTGATTAGATGTCTGGCTGTAATTTCCTGCACTCTGTGGCTGCTGCCGGCGCAAGCTTACCCCGTTGTCATTTCCTGTCCCGGCTGCACTTGGCATACTGTTTCCTACAGTATCTGCGGCATGCGGATTTTCCTCTGAAAAAGCTGTTGCAGTCGGAACTACCTTTTCTTCTGCTATAGAGCCTCTTGTTTTTTCTTCCGGCTGTACTTCCAAATTGCTCGTGCTTACCATCTGTACATGATTTACATTATCAGATGCAGCCTCTGGAGTCTGCACATCTGGAATTTCTTCCGCCGGAGAGAAGTTTTGCGAAGAAACTAAAATCTCTTCCGAAGTAATGTCTGGCGAAGAAACCAGAACATTTCCTTCCTTTTCAAACTCGATTTTGTCTCCGATATGTACCTGACCTGTGCGGATCATCTTCGGTGTGATAACATTTCCACTGCATGGTGCCATAAATAACCTCCTGAAAATCAAGTGTTCTTATACAATTCCGTCGGGATATAGAAGCAATGGTTGCCGACGCGATTGTGGATAACACCTACTCTCGTCGGAAAATATGTAGGGCAGGTACTGCTGTACGGATTGAAGAAAAACAATGCATCATCGACACCCGCCAGCCTGCCTCCGTCCATCGCCCAGTCAACGATATCGTAATGTTCCTGTGTCGGCGTCATATTATAGACATTCTGTGCATTGTACTTGCCTCCTACTGTCTCCCTCATACATACAAACTGTCCCGGCTGGGTGATGACTGCTCGTATATCGCCTCCATTGTTGACTCTCGAAAATTCTCCTTCGTCTGCAGTGGCTCGATTCATGATAACCGTTGCAACTGCCTGCATCCCAGCAGTCCCTTCGCCTCCGGCTTCGCATTGAATCAGCCTCGCAAACAGCTCTCTTGTGTCTAAAGCCATAACTTACCTCCACAAACTAATTCTATCTTATGCATCGGCACCTGGAGATGTGACTGAAAGCAAGACTGAAAATAGGACTGAAAAATTTTATTAAAAACGTTACCAATCTGATCCTGTCCCGAATACATGGCTTACTGATATAAAAAATCCCGGCATTTTGCATGTCAGGATTTTTGTCATTAGTTTTCGATTCTAAATGTTTCGGATTTCTTATATATTTCGAACTTCCTACAGCCCTTCGTCTTCCAGCATACGATATCCTACTCCAAGCTCCGTGAAGATGTACTGCGGCTCGCCCGGATTTTCCTCTAGTTTACGTCGGATGTTCGCCATATTCACTCTTAAGATCCGGTTATTGTCATCAGCATATGGTCCCCAGACCTGGTCGATCAGGGAATCATAGGTCATAACCTTGCCGGAATTTTTCGCAAGAAGTGATACAATTTTATATTCAACTCTAGTCAGATGAATCTCCTCGCCTTTGAGAATGACCCGCCGTTTTTCAAAATCGATAGTAAGATCCTTTGCGGAGTATGGGCGGTTCGCGTTCAGTGCTGCATCCGTCAACTTGTTGTTGTGGCGGATGGCTGTGCGGATTCTAGCCAGAAGTTCAAATGTGCCAAACGGCTTGGTAATGTAATCGTCAGCACCTGCGTCCAGAGCTGAAACTTTTTCTTTCTCCTGCGTTCTGGCCGAAATCACGATGATCGGCAGGCTGGACCATTCTCTTGTTTTCTTGATAATATCCAGTCCGTCCACATCCGGAAGTCCCAAATCTAAAAGCACCAGATCCGGAAGTGCTGAAGTGATCAGTGCAAGTCCATCCTTGCCGTTATTTGCAGTCGTAACTTTATATTCATGTGAATTCAATGTTTTGCTGATAAAATCGCAAATACTTCTTTCATCCTCAATAATCAATATCGAAATCTTCTGATACATTCTTATCCTCCCTTTCAGCCGGCAGCGAGAAACAAAATTCTGCTCCGTCCTCGTGATTCATTGCAACAATTTTTCCTTCATGAGCTAACACAATCGTCTTACAGATAGAAAGTCCTATACCCATTCCCTTGTATCCATCTGTCTTGGTAACTTCTTCTCTGTAACCATCGCCATCAAAAATCGAATTTAAACAATGCTCATCAATGCCAATTCCATAGTCCCTGATATGAAAATTTACATATTCTTCATCCGTATCAACACTTAATTCCAATGGCTTCTTACTCTGTGCATGCAGTTCTGCATTCTGCAGGATATTCAAAATGACCTGCTGGATCAGCATTGCATCCATCTCTGTCATAATCGGTTCATCCGATATTTTTACAACAACCTTTGCCTCAGGAAAACGTTTGCGGAACCTGGTAACTGCCGCTGATACTACATCGTCTACAGATTCCAGTGACTTGGTTACCCTGGCAGTTTCATTATCAATCCTTGTAACCGAAAGCAGATTTTCTACCATGTTTAAAAGCCAGTTGGCATCATTTTCAATATACTCTACCAACTCACGCTTCTCCTCTGTAGAAAGCTCATTCTCCATTTCCAGATAGGATGAACTGTTTCCGATGATTCCGGTCAGCGGTGTTCTGAGATCGTGGGAAATTGCCCGTAGCAGATTAACTCGCATTTTTTCTTTCTGAGCTTCCATCAGCTGTTTTTCCTGCTCTGCCAGAATCTTCTGCTGTTTCTTCATATTGGAACTCATCGCCGAAGTAAAGATCGCGATCAGAAACATTCCCAGAAACGTTACCTGATACCCTTTAATTGAAAAATTAAAGGAATGATATGGATAGGTAAAGAAGAAGTTCATGCTCATAACGCTGGCAAAGCTGAAAATAATCCCGAATACATAGCTTTCTGTGTACCTTGTGATCATAAAAATTCCCAGGGTATACAGCATTGCAATGTTCAGTGTGGGATCGGATGCGGTATTCTTGAAAAAAAAGGATCCTAACGTAATCCCGATAAATACCATCAAGCACAGCAAAGTATTCTTTCTATGTACGTGCAAAATTTCTTTTTTATCTTTATAATATTTTTCCTCGTAGTCGTGAATGCGTTCCCTTTCCTTGTGTATGCTCTTCATTTTTTTCTCCTGCTACTATAATATACTCATATGCCGCTAAATCGGTGCTAATTTTTTATTTTTTCGCACTTTTTTGGAATTTTTTTTACTACTTTTTTATCATATGCAAAAAATCTTAGCAGTGCAAGTACTTTTTGTATTTTTTCCTTCTGCCATCTCTGTATAAGATTTATCGTTTTTATTTTTCTCCATGTTTTTTCTTTTGTTTCTGCTTTTACGCATCTCTTCGCAAAATCTTTTGTTTCTGCTTTTTCGCATCTCTTCGCAAAATCTTCCGTCTCCACCTTTTCTCACGTCAGGTCACCTTGCTTTTCATCCGGTTCCATCGTTCTTTCACATTTCGATATCTTGCATCATAGTATGAATCGTATTCCAAGAAAATCATTGGGAATCGGAGATCCTTTTCCACACAACCGGATAGGGATATTCTTTTTTCCTTGCAAACAGAAAGGAGTTTTACTCATTCATGAAAGATCCATATATCGGCATGCCGATTATCATGGGGCGTCGATGCCACGCTGACAATAACCCGGCTGGCAGACCGCCTCACAACATGCAGGTTCCACCAGGTAGCTCCGGCTCCATGCAGCTGCCACAAAATTCTCAACCTGCTCAGCCACCACAAAATCCATGGGATTCTCAGATGTCACTGTCACATCAAGACAATGAAATGCATTCTTCCCAGCAATCCCAGAATACAATGTCACAGCAAACACAAAGCGACACTATAGCGTTTTCGGGGTTTGGCACAATATACCTTGGCAGCCTGCCCCTTGCGATGACCTATACGCCGATGCAGCAGTGGAAGCAAACATACTCCGACTCCGTTGCACTTTCCCGCGGTACACTTTTTCCGGAACTGGACCTTCCTTTTGACGGAAGAACGATTCTGACTGAACGCGCGAAAGGAGGCCGCCACAGATGAATAAAGACGATCTTTTCAATAAAATCCAGTCTCTTGGCTTCGTTTTATATGATACAGCTCTCTTTCTGGATACCCACCCCGAAAATAAACTGGCTCTGGACTTTTATCGCGAAAATCAAGAATGGTATATAAAATGCCGAAGCGACTATGAGGCTGCCTACGGGCCATTGACAATGACAGGTGTTGACACCTCTGAAGACTGGACCTGGACTCGTGATCCGTGGCCTTGGGAAGGAGAAGCATAGCATGTGGAATTATGAAAAAAGATTAGAGTATCCGATCAATATTAAGAATCCAAACCCTGCACTGGCAAAATTTATTGTGAGCCAGTATGGTGGTCCGGATGGCGAGCTTGGTGCTTCACTGCGCTATCTCACACAGCGTTACTCCATGCCTTACCGCAATGTTGCCGGAGTGCTTACAGATGTGGGTAGAGAAGCCTCTGAAATGTTCCATTCAGAGGCTACGGCTTTTTTTGATGCTTTTGCAACCGTGTAGCTCCACT
>CAKQVC010000195.1 GCA_934277655.1 uncultured Clostridia bacterium | reverse complement strand
AGTAAGTCCAAAGGGCTGCCGTTTTGCGACAGCTTATTTATATTACCACCTTCACCCCAAACTGTCAAGCATTTTTTCACGCAATTTGTTCTTTAATTATATACAAGACATCAGCAGTCATCGACCAGCTATAGAAGTGCTGTCCATTCCTGCTTTGCGGCTCATATTTTCGGTCCTGCTGCCTGAAGATTGATAACATCCACCTCAATACATATGAAACCTTCACGTTTTCTTACTTCCTGCCATCCTTTCGGATTTTTAAGCTTGCTTGCACCGAAGTTCTACGCTTTCTTATTCTTTTCCTTTCAGAATCTCTGCACAGCAGCAGGTCAGTTGAAAAATATATGACTTCGCCTGGCTTGATCCATATTCGCCCAGATTTTCTAAAGATTCCTCCAGCATCATCATTACCGTATTTCTGCATTTTTCCGCCTGTGCTTCACTCCCTAATATTTTCATAGCCTGCTTTTTGACAGCCTCTCCATATAAATTTGTAAGAATCTTCATTTCTGTCTTTCGTCCGGACACAATTCTTTTCAGTTTCATTTCTTTTCGCGGTGCTTCCTTTTTCGTTTTTCCAATAGCCTGTGTCTTTCATTTATAGTCTCAGATCACATAAGCGATTCTTGATTCCCCAATCCTATGACATAAAAAGTAAAAGTGTTTACAATAAAATCATCAATTGTCATACATACCACCTATTTCTGTGTAACATTCTGTAATAAGCTTCAGGCATTATTCTGAAAACATTGCGTATCAGGTCCCCATCTATTTCCCATCTAATCAAAAAAGCGGAGAAAACTCCCCCGCTCACACGCAAATGTTTCCATTGATGACTTATAAACTGCCATCCTGCTTCATGAAATCCATCATACTTTCGCAAAATTTTCCAGCTCGTTGTTTTTCATTGCCGTCTTTAATTTCATTGTACCAGTTTACGAATCTTTGCATCCGCAGGTCCATCTCGTTCTTCGCAATACCGATCAGGATATAGCCCGGATCAATATCCAGTGCCTCATGCATCTGAATCAGCAATTTTGAAGAAACAAGGTATTTTCCAGACTCCAACCGGCTGACATATGCGGCTGTAACCCCGATTTTTTCAGCAAACTGCTCCTGTGTCATACCGAGATTTTCCCTGCATTTCCGGATACGTGCACCTGCCTCAACGGCTTCCTTCTTATTCCCCTTTCGTTGCCTGCTGATCTTTTTCTTGTTCATTGCTACGCTGTTTGCCATATCTCCAAAATTCTCCAATTCCTTGTTATATGACATTTTAACCGATATCAGCCTAAAGAAGAATGCAGTAATACGCATAAAGTTCTTACGTATCACTGCAAGTTCAAATTTTTTTCGAAATTGCATGTAGGCAATGAGACATACTCATCTTACCCATTTGGTCATTCTCAATATTAGTTACTCTCCTCATTTTTTTCATTCATAATTTTTGTCCCAAACGGCACTTTTCTGCAAAGAACACATTCCAAAATCTCCACAATTTGCATGGTACTTATATACGCTTATATACGTTGGAACTCTGCAAGCATATGTATGTGCGATATGATCTTGAAACCATCATCATTGCAACACGAAGGTTTTTATTCCTATACTAAATTGTTGTACTTACTCCTGGTAAAACCATGGATTTATTTTCTGCCAAATCATCAAAAAACAACAACCCTGCTGTATCTGGCCTGCAGGGCTGTTGTCGTGCTGTAGCACATTCTGCTCAATATATGATATTTTATATGACAGGGCTTAGCATAGCAGATATACTAAGCCTTTTCAAGTTCTTTCTAAAAATAGTGCAAAACTTGTCGGTTTTCGTTAAAATTCTGTACTATTTCGTGACAGCATGCCATCGGATCATCGGATTGCTCTGAGCTGAAGGCTCAATCCAGCTTCCGTATGTCCTGCGGTGCGGCATTGCGGTCAGTTCCCCTTACTGCTCCATATCTTTCTTCATGCAGCAGTTTTTATATTTCTTGCCGCTTCCACATGGACATGGATCATTTCTGCCAACTTTCGGCTGTTCTCTTCTGAACGTTTCCGGCTTATGAGCATCTTCCGGCTTCGGAGCTGCCTGTGGCATCTGACCAGAACCTACCGACGGGCCTCTTCTGGCATTCAGTTTTGTTTCGTCCTGATAATCATCTTTACGGCTTTCTCCGTCAGCGATGACTTTCTTTCTTTCCGAGGATGTATTTATTGTAACACCGAAACAGTATCTTACCGTTTCTTCACGGATATCGCCGATCATTTCTTCGAACATGTCGAAACCTTCATTGGAATATGCAACAGCTGGATCGATGTGTCCCAGAGAACGCAGGCCGATACCCTGTTTCAATTCATCCATCGCATCAATATGATCCATCCAGCGGTTATCAACTACACGAAGCAGGATCATCTTTTCTACTTCCCTCATATGCTCCTGACCGATTTCTGCTTCTTTTTCAGCATATAATCTTTCGAATTCTTCTTTAACATCTTCCTCCAGTTTTTCAGGTGTTAGATCGTGCATCTGGTCAGCAGTGTAATTCATGCCCCCAAATCTCTCGGTCAGACGTTTCAGATTCTTGTTCAGAAGACCGAAGTCCCACTCCTCCGCAAACTTACTGCCTACCGTAATCGGAATAACAATGTTGTGGATCAGATCATCCAACATTTCCATGATATATGGCTTGATATCTTCTCCGAACAGAACCTTACGGCGCTGATCGTAGATAACTTCTCTCTGCTTGTTCATAACGTTATCATACTGGAGAACGTATTTTCTGATCTCGAAGTTACGGCTTTCTACTTTTTTCTGCG
Source organism: uncultured Clostridia bacterium (assembly GCA_934277655.1). Classification (GTDB taxonomy): domain Bacteria; phylum Bacillota; class Clostridia; order Peptostreptococcales; family Anaerovoracaceae; genus CAG-238. Next base: position 1,681 of record CAKQVC010000195.1, on the reverse strand, counting down.
CATTTTCGATCGTCTTGGAAAGCATTCCTGCAGCAATCGGTTCATCCTGCATTCCAAATTTCTCCATAACCCCCTGGATTCTGTCGCCACCGAATAAGCGCATCAGATCATCTTCCAGAGAAATAAAGAACTGTGTCTGTCCAGGGTCTCCCTGACGACCGGAACGTCCACGGAGCTGATTATCGATACGTCTGGATTCGTGTCTCTCTGTACCGATAATGCAAAGTCCTCCCAGATTTCTTACATTTTCCTGCTCTGCTGCACGCTCAGCCTTATACTTATCATGGAGTTCGTTGAACACCTTACGAGCTTTTACCATTTCCGCATCATCACTCGGTACAAAACTTGTCGCGAACGAAAGCTGTTCTTCCGTAAATTCCATAGCTTTCATTTCTTTTTTTGCTTCGAATTCCGGGTTACCACCCAGGATAATATCGGTACCACGACCTGCCATGTTGGTCGCAATGGTTACAGCACCCAGACGGCCGGCTTCTGATACGATTTCTGCTTCTTTTTCATGTTGCTTGGCATTCAGTACATTATGCTTGATCCCACGTTTTTTAAGCAGAGTGCTCAATTTTTCCGAAATTTCAATAGAAATCGTACCGACCAGAACTGGTTGTCCTGTTTCGTGCACCTCAGCGATCCGATCTACGATCGCATGAAATTTTGCCGGTTCCTTTGCAAAAATTGCATCATCCAGGTCTTCTCTGATGACCGGTTTGTTCGTTGGGATTACTACAACGTCCATGTTATAAATATCACGGAATTCATCTTCTTCTGTCTTGGCAGTACCTGTCATACCGGCAAGTTTATTATACATTCTGAAATAGTTCTGCAACGTGATCGTTGCCAGTGTCTTGGACTCTGAACGAACCAGAACGCCTTCCTTAGCTTCGATTGCCTGGTGGAGACCATTACTATATCTTCTTCCGAACATCAGACGACCGGTAAATTCATCGACAATGACGATTTCTCCATCTTTTACGATATAATCCACATCACGTTTCATGATTGCCTTTGCTTTTAAAGCTTCCAGCACGTGATGGTTGATCTCCATGTTTTCCGGGTCGCCGAAATTTTCAATACCAAAGAATTTTTCAGCCTTGGCAACTCCGCCATCTGTCAGGCTGACACGCTTTTCTTTTTCTTCAATCGTATAGTCTGCTTCTTCGCCTTCGTATAAAGTATTGACGAAACGATTGGCGATCTTATATAAATCGGTAGACTCATCTCCCTGACCGGAAATGATCAGAGGTGTTCTTGCTTCATCGATCAAGATAGAGTCAACTTCGTCGATGATCGCAAAATTCAAATCTCTCTGCGTCAACTGATCCTTATAGATAACCATGTTGTCACGCAGATAATCGAAACCAAATTCGTTATTCGTTCCGTATGTAATATCTGCACGGTACGCAGCTTTTCTTGTTTTGTCGGAGATACCGTGAATAACGCAGCCAACAGAAAGACCCAGGAAAGTATAAATTTTCCCCATCCATTCCGCGTCACGTTTTGCCAGATAATCGTTGACCGTGATAACATGGACACCCTTGCCTTCCAGTGCGTTCAAATAGGTTGGCAGTGTGGCAACCAAAGTTTTACCTTCACCTGTTTTCATTTCAGCAATACGCCCCTGATGGAGAACGATACCACCAATAACCTGCACCTTGAAGTGTTTCAT
>CAKQVC010000194.1 GCA_934277655.1 uncultured Clostridia bacterium | reverse complement strand
TCTGACAGCTGGGTTTATCAGAATGCGTAAGAAGAGAAAAGAAAAACTATGACAAAAAAGACAGCTTATAAAAAAGAAAAAATGTCCGCAGGGAGGATTTTGCGGGTCGGAAAAAAGGAGATGTTATTGGTGATTTTAGGAGCAGTGCTGATTTTTTCAGCACTGTTTCTGATTAGTTACAATAAGCTGGAAGATTTCCGGGCGGGGCAGGCAGGAAAACGGATGCTTGCGGAACTGGATCCATCGTTGTTTGATGTCGATCCTGCAAAGGGTTTTGGAAATTTGGCATTGTCCGGGGAGAAAGAAGCGTCTGCGGGTAAAGGTTCATCATGGGGATTTGATCCGGAATCTGCGGCAATCTTCTTTGAAAAATATCCCTGTGCGGGGATTTTAAACATTCCCAATCTGGAACTGACGCTGCCGGTCTGGTCTGAGTGGAATTACGATAAGCTGAAAAGTGCACCATGTGTGCATTTTGGAAGTGTAGAGGACGAAAATCTGGTCATCGCTGCCCACAACTATTCCAGTCATTTTGGTCGGTTAAAAGAACTGGAGGCAGGAGATGAGATCCGGTTTTGGTCGAAAGACGGTAGCTGTCTGGACTATTCCGTGGCGCAGGTAACCGTTGTTAAGCCTTCAGATGTAAAAAAGATCAAGAACAGTGGCTATGCACTGGTGCTGTATACCTGTACACCTGGCGGAAAATCCCGGGTTGCGGTTTACTGCACCCTTTTTTAGTTGTTTCTTTCCCTGCCACAGACCAGGTATTCGGTCTGCGGCAGGGTTTATGCCCGTGTTCACTGACAGACGGACGTTAAGTGAATTCTTACATAAAAAATTGAAAATTTGAAAAACAGAAGCTGCTACACTGCATATGTAAATAACAGGTACAGGATCAGCAGGTGTACCGGGTAAAAAGCGTAGAAGCCGTACTGCAGTGCTTTATTTGAAATACCTTTTTTGCCGTTATACAGCCAGATCGGAATCAGCCCGAAAACAGCGAAACCCTGCGTCTGAATTTCAAACACGTGACTTCCGATGGTCAGCGGAATGTATTCGCCGGTAAACAGCACGAGGTTAAAGAGTATCATCAGCGCAAGCTGGGCTGCCCAGGCGAACCGGAAGTCCCGGCACAGATAAAACATGATACCCGTTGCAACACCTAAGGCTCCGTAATCGGTAAAGATCACAGAAGCGGCCAGGCAGCAGAGTGCAGCAAGAAGAATGCCCGCAATCCATGCTTTGACTGTGCGTTTCTGTCTGGCATTATCAAGTGCTTTGATAGCAAGGAGTCCGAAGAGCAACGTAAACATGACGTTCTGGTGGAATGGATAGAAAATGGTACTGCCATAGACAAGATCAAACGGAATTTCGGAGATCAGTCCGAACAGCAAAAGCCTTACTGCATAATTACGAAAATTTGATGTATGTAAGTAACCTTCTGCGATCTGGAAAGCAAAGATCGGAAATGCCAGTCTGCCGACCCAGGTCATCCATTCGTTGCCCGGGATAATGGTCGCCCACATGTGGTCGCAGAGCATCAAAATACATGCAAGACCTCGAAGCAAGTTTGCATCTAAAAAACGAATTGATTTTTTCATTGGAAAATCCCCCTGTAAAAGAATAAAAGCAGCATTTGGTAACCCCCGTGCATCGCAGATTTTGCGAAGAAATGCTGTACTCATAGTATAGCAGGAGGACTTCCATTTGGCAAGAAAAAGTGTAATGGATTCGACAGATTCTGAACATATCCGAAAATAATCTTGACTGGCTGGACGCGTTTTTTGTTTGTAGCGTACACTCGACACTCTGTAGAGTTATTTGTGCTGTTCCGGCTTTTCAACGCATTTAACTGCCGTACCGTAAACGATTACTTCCGCAGCACCCTGCATCATCGATGCAGAGCCGTAGCGGATGTTGATGACCGCATCTGCACCGAGGGCTTCTGCTTCATCGACCATTCGCTTAGTTGCAATCTGGCGTGCTTCATTGAGCATTTCTGTGTAAGCATGCAGTTCGCCTCCGACCAGAGTTTTCATGCCGGACATAAAATCTTTTCCGACATTCTTGGTTTGTACAGTAGTTCCTTTTGCAATTCCCAGAGCCTCGATTTCTTTTCCCGGGACATAGTTTAATGTAAGTAATAACATGAAAGATCAGCCTCCTTTATTATATTTTATCTTTCCCTTTTGAATTTTTTGATTTTAAATATTTGATGCTTCAGGTGGAGCATCGTTTCGCTCAGTATGCATTTCACGCACTTCATGAGCAATTGCGTGGTTGCTTAATACTTCTTGGCATTGTCTTCTTCGCCGTTTTTGATTTCATGAAATCTCTGGCGCAGCGCTGCGATGACACCGATGATCACAGCCGCGAGAACGGCAATGTAGACGCCTGCGATTCCGTTTAACCCCGCATCTTCTTCGCCCCGCATGATCAGGACAAGACCACCGATCATGATAAGCGCAAATGCGATAATGACGATTGCAGCCAGCAAAGCGCCGTTTTTCTTGTTAGAATTTCCTTGCATCATAAGCTTCCCCCTTTTTTATTTCTCCGATACGTTGTAACAACGAGAAAAGGACTCCTAAAATGATCAGAAGAGGCAGTCCGATCAGTACGATCATCAGCGGCAGCGGTGGAGCATCTTTCGGATCCGCAAAAAATGCCCAAAGCATAAATAGAATGGTTCCCAGCATCAGCAAAGTCATAACAGCTGCTGCGCAGGCAGCCCCCAGAAACGAACGCTGGCGGATATCTTTTTGCTCGATATCGTGGAAGGATGTACCTCCTTTTTCCATTGATTCCATCTGCTGCAGGATCTGCTGTGCGTTAAGATCTGTAAGCATACCTTCCTGCTGACAGAGAGTTTCGCATAACCGCATGGATTCTTCCAGATTTTGTTGCTCTCTCTGCAGTGTGACCAGATGACGCCTCATGCTGTCAGCAATTGTCGAACGTCCGGCCTGCATCATGCGGATTTCTTCCAGCGGCAGCCCCAATTTACGCATCAACTTGATCTGTTCTAAAACATGCACGTCGTTTTCGCTATAGTCCCGATAGCCGTTTTCGTGATTGCGCCCGGGTTCCAGCAGACCCTGCGCTTCATAGAAGCGGATATTCTTTTTAGTGATTCCAACCAGTTCCTCTACTTCACTGATCTTCATTTCAGGCTCCTTTCTTTCGGATGATGACCTCATTCTACACCTTCCATCAGGTGGAAGGTCAAGTGGAATTAGATAATTTATTTTTTTTCTTCGCAAAATATTTCGTCGAGGATTTCAAAACCTGTTTTTCCCTGACATCTGCCTGGATCTTATGCAATTGTGTCAATGCTCTTTGATGTTTCTTAGTGTTCCTCAGGAAATAGTTTATACGATGGGAAAGCATCGGGCGAGGAAATTTTCCGGTGATTGGAAAAAAAATATGCCGATGATTGGCGCGCAATCGTCGGCATGTTGGGTAATCTTTATTTCTCTTCTTGTTCCGATTGCTGCACCAGCTCCGCGAGTCCTGTGCGAATGATGGCTTCCACCTGCGCGGGTAGTTCTGCCAGTTCTTGGCGCGACATATCCTTGGTCTCGATCGGCGGGTGCACCAGCACGTCGATATGCTGCCCCTTGGTGACAGCGCCATGATCCTCAAAGGTGTGGTAGCCGCCGTTTAAGGTGACCGGAACGATCGGCACCTTGGCTTTGGTTGCCAGCTTGAAGCTGCCATGCTTGAACTCGCCCATATCCGAAGAGCGGCTGCGGGTTCCCTCCGGGAAGATGACCAGAGAAAATCCCTGCTTGAGGTATTCGACGCCTTCGTTGATGGTCGCAAGCGAGGCTCTGGCATCGCCGCGGTGAATATAGATGCCGCGGATACGCTCGACCCATTTGCCGAAGAACGGGATTTTTTCGAGATTATCCTTGGCGATGAATGCGACCTGATGATTTTTTACGATATATAAAAAGGTCAGAATATCCGCGTAAGACTGATGATTAGCGATGAAAACGACAGGACCGTGCTTAGGGAGGTTTTCCTCGTGGATGACACGGATATCAACCTGCATGCGCTCGACAATATGGTTTGACCAGATTTGGCAGGCCTTTAGGATCTCCTCCTGCTCCGTCTTGATATCGCCCTCAGCTCTCGCTTTTTCGATGGCTTTTTTGTTCGGACCCAGTTTGGCCATGCCGCCGCCGATGATGGAAAGACCGGATATATTATCAAATAATTTCAAAGTGATTTCCTCCGTAAATTGATGATATGAATCGCGCGTAAAGCACTGCAATTATTATACACATTTTGCACGCCGGACGCAAGGCTATCAGTGAAAAGTAAATTTTCATCAAAGCACCTTGCGATAAAAAATATCTCCATCATTTCACTTGTAATGACGGAGATATTGTATTAAATACGGACATAGCCGGTAGATGGACCTGCACCAACTTTTGCGATATACCCACTCTTAACCAGATTCGTCAAAGTCCTTTCCACGGTAATTTT
>CAKQVC010000193.1 GCA_934277655.1 uncultured Clostridia bacterium | reverse complement strand
CTTCACTGGAACCGAAAAAAAGCAACTTTGATCGTCGGTGTGATCATGATCGCACTTGGCACTCTGTCTTCTCTGGGTTACGGTCCTCTGGCTGGTATAACGATCATCGGCATGCAGTTCCTGGACTTCTTTGATTTCCTTACTAACTCTGTAATGATGCCAATTGCAGCGATTGCGACTTGCCTGCTGGTTTCCAGAGTGATCGGCACGAAAGGTATTGAGGCCGAAGTCCTTCATGGGGAAAGTAAGTTCCGCAGAAAAGGCATCTTTAACTTTATGGTTAAATACCTGTGCCCGATTTTTGCGGCGATCATCCTGATCAGTTCTGTTGCCAATGCATTCGGATGGATCAGCATGTAAAAAGATTATTCTGTAAATAAATTATTCGGTAAATAAAAGGAACTGTCGCACAGTTGATGAAATCAATCAACCGGAGCGGCAGTTCTTCATTTGCTTTTATCACTTTGGTTCTCTTATCTGTTTCCTTCGTCGCTTGTATGTTTGGTCTTGTTACTATAGTAAGTATACTTGATTTTTCAATCAGAAACAACCTTGATTTTTGGGTTTAGTTATGATAGGATGTTAGGAGTCGAAGGAAGAAATTTTCTTCGTTTTTTTATGGCTTAGAAAGGAATCATACGATCAAATGTCAAAAATAAATTATACACCTGTCCCTCCGGATCGGGATCTAAAAATTCTAAAGATCTTTACAGCGGATCGTTCGTTTTATCGGGCGTTCTTCCCTCTGCTGCTTATCATCATGCTGCAGCAGCTGGCCGCACTGACGGTCAACATGGTCGATAACATCATGCTGGGAAGATATACGGAACTGGCACTTTCAGGCGCAACGCTGGTCAACCAGATCCAGTTCACACTCCAGCAGATTGCTGCCGGCATCGGTGTCGGCATCGTGGTGCTTGCCTCCCAGTACTGGGGTCAGGGACGTGTGGAACCGATCAAAAGGATCATCGGCATCGGTGTTAAACTGGGACTTCTTCTTGGGATCATCTTCTTTACCCTGTCGCAGCTGATTCCGCTTCAGATTTTGTCTCTGTTTACCAACGATCAGGATGTCATTGCAGAGGGTGCACGTTATCTTCACATCATCTGTTGGACCTATCTGATCTTTTCCGTGTCCAATTCCCTGATGTATGCTCTCCAAAGCGTAGAGACGGCTATGATCGGCACGATCATGTCCATCAGTACGATCTGCATCAACATGTGCCTGAATTACTGTCTGATCTACGGCAACTTCGGCATGCCGGAACTTGGCGTTGTGGGTGCAGCGGTTGCAACACTTGTCAGCAGGTGCGTGGAACTGGTCATCATCCTTGTTTATGTGCTGTTTATCGACAAGAAGTTGAAGATGAAACTGACCGATCTTGTACGTTTCGATTCTACCTATCTTAGAGACTATATCAAGGTAGCCTCTCCAATGCTGATGAGCGGTATGCTCTGGGGCATTGCACAAGCAGCACAGACATCTATCCTCGGTCATATCAGTGCAGAAGCGATCGCTGCAAACAGCATTGCCAGTGTGATCTTCCAAATTTTCGCTGTTGTCAGCATGGCTGCAGCGAATGTATCTTCCGTTACAATGGGCAAAACCATCGGCGAGGGAAAACTGGATCTGGTCCGTTCCTATGCGAAAACGATCCAGGCTATTTTATTGATCATCGGTGTGGTCTTTGGCGGACTGATGTTCTTATGCAAAGATGCCATTGTCGGCTTCTATACGATTTCGGAAGGAACAAAGGCTTTATCCCTTGATTTCCTGACCGTTCTAAGCATTGCAATTGTTGGTTCCAGTTATCAGTACCCTGTTGCAGGCGGCATTATCGCCGGTGGCGGAACAACCAAGTATACAGCTCTGGTAGACAACCTGTTTATGTGGCTGTTTACCATTCCGTCTGCCTGCCTGAGTGCTTTCGTCTTTCAGTTTCCGGTTGTGGCAACTTTCTGTTTTCTAAAAGCTGACCAGATCCTGAAATGCATTCCAAATGGTATTGTCTGCAATCGGTACCACTGGGTTCGGATCCTGACCCGTGATAAAAGAAACTAAAAACCTCTGCCCCTGTATGAGACTCACACAGGAGCAGAGGTTTTCTTTACTTTTATAGTTTTTCGATCACATAATCTGCGAAAGCTTCGCAGGTTGCACCTTCTCTTGTTCCGGTTACAACCACAGCTTTTTCAGTTTCATTGCAGACTAACAGTGCTTCCGCCAACTTGTCTGCTTTGGCGATCAGTCCAATGTGGCGCAGCATCATTTCTGCGGCTTTGAAGATACTTGCCGGGTTTGCATAATCAGCAAGACCTTCTTCTACCATTCTCGGCGCAGAGCCGTGGATTGCTTCAAACATAGCATAATGGTCGCCGATGTTCGCACTTCCGGCTGTACCGACGCCTCCCTGAATTTCAGCGGCTTCGTCTGTGATGATATCGCCGTACAGATTCGGAAGAACGAATACCTGGAACTTGCTTCTGATCGCTGGGTTGACCAGATTTGCAGTCATGATATCAATATACCAGTCTTCTGCTGTAATGCCCGGATAATCTTCTGCTACTTCATGGCAGATCCTCGTAAAATTACCGTCTGTCTTTTTCATGATGTTTGCCTTGGTCACAATCGCAACATTGGTCTTACCATTTGCCTTGGCATATTCAAAAGCTGCACGGGCGATTCTCTTCGTTCCCGGTTCTGTGGTAACTTTAAAGTCCATGGAAAGCATGCCTGGAACCTCAATGCCCCGGCTTCCCAGTACATATTCACCCTCTGTATTTTCACGATAGAACATCCAGTCGATACCTTCTTCCGGTACAGATACCGGTCTGACGTTAGCGTACAGATCCAGTTCTCTTCTCAGTGTAACGTTAGCACTTTCCATCGTGCCGCCTTTTGGAGTCGTTGTCGGTCCTTTCAGGATGACATCGCACGCCTTGATGGCTTCCAGAACATCTGTCGGAACTGCCTGCCCCAACGCCATTCTGTTTTCGATAGTTAAGCCTTCGATGTCTTTGAGAACGATTTTTCCAGATGCGATCTCATCAGCCAGCAGTTTTTCCAGCAGACGTTTCGCCTGTTTCATAATGACCGGTCCGATGCCGTCTCCCCCGCAAAGACCTACTGTTACAGTGTTCAGACTGCCGTAGTCTTTCGCAGGCTCTGCTTCTGCCATTTTATCTGTTCTTGCAAGCTGCTCTCTCAACAGCGTTTCAAACTGCTCTGCTGCTTGTTTGATGTAGTCTTCTCTGTTTTTTTCATTCATATTCTTGCCCTTCTTCTGTCTGTTATATAAATAATTTCCTTGATCTGATCTTTCAGTTAGTTGTTTCCCTGTCCAACATATTTCAACAAGCCGCCTGCTTTGAGTATCGCCTTCTGTCTTTCGGAGAAGTTGCATACCAGCGGGATTCTTTCTCCGGTCGTTTCATTAACCAGTGTCATTTCTCCGCTGTCCATGCCGGCATAAACGTTTTCGATCGCTAAGACATCATCCTGACTGAGTTTATCGTAGTCTTCCGGATTCTTGAATGTCAGCGGCATGATTCCTGCGTTAATCAGGTTTGCCACATGGATTCTTGCAAAGCTCTTGGTAATAACAGCTCTCACGCCCAGGTACAGTGGAACCAGTGCTGCATGTTCTCTGGAAGATCCCTGTCCGTAGTTATTACCGCCAACGATGATGCTGGTACCGGCTGCTTTCGCTCTTTCCGGGAAAGTCGTATCACACACACCGAAGCAGAACTGTGACAGATGTGGAATATTAGAACGATAAGGCAAGATCTTGGAGCCTGCCGGCATAATATGGTCAGTCGTGATATTGTCGCCTACTTTCAGAACTAATGGTGCCTTCAGTGTGTCTTCCTGTGGCATGCTGTCCGGGAAAGGCTTGATATTCGGTCCTCTGAGGATTTCTACCTTATCAGCTTCTTCTGCAGTGGCTGGTGCCAGCACAGCACTGTCGTCAATTTTGAATTCTTCCGGCATCGTGATCTCCGGCATGGTTCCAAGGAGCATCGGGTCTGTGATCTCGCCGGTTAAAGCTGCTGCCACTGCGGTTTCCGGGGATACAAGATATACCTGTCCATCTGCTGTGCCGGAACGGCCTTCGAAGTTACGGTTAAACGTTCTGAGGGAAACACCGCCGGAGTTTGGTGAAAATCCCATGCCAATACATGGTCCGCAGGCACATTCCAGCACTCTTGCACCACTGGCAATGATATCTGTCAATGCACCGCAGTCTGCCAGCATTTCCAGCACCTGTTTTGATCCCGGAGAAACGGAAAGGCTGACTTCCGGACGGATGGTTTTGCCCTTGAGCAGTGCTGCTACTTTCAGCATATCATATAACGAAGAGTTGGTGCAGGAACCGATGCAGACCTGATCTACCTTCGTTCCTTTCAGGCTTTCTACTGTAACAACGTTATCCGGGCTGTGCGGGCATGCGATCAGCGGTTTCAGTTCAGAAAGATTGATATTGATGACTTTATCATAAACAGCATCCTCATCACTCTTGA
>CAKQVC010000192.1 GCA_934277655.1 uncultured Clostridia bacterium | reverse complement strand
ACTTCACATAGCCGGTAAGCATCTTTGCCAGGCTGCCCTCATGCAGCGACCAGTACCCAGCTCCCAGTGCGAGCGTCAGTTCCACTACGGTCAGAAACGCTATACCTGCGCCCGTCAGAAAACGCCCTCTGTACAGATTTTGCGGCGAAACCGGTACCATTCCTGTCAAAATACTCCCGCTGCCGTAAACGCTTTCTGCAAAAATCCCATACATTGTTTTGTTTAAGAAAATCAGGCTGATCACGATAAGAATCCCCCCGATGATAGCTGGAAAGAAATGGTTGGTCATCGCCAGACAGATAATACAGATCCCCATCAGTCCGACTGATGCCGCCGCAGATTCGTTGACGATCATCAAATGCAGCCAGCAGCTTTTCCAAAGATCACTCATCTTCCTCATCCTTAATCATCTCCTTCAATGCACCTTCCAGCGTATCACCGTACTCCTCACGAAGAACGTCCGCATCCGCAAAACGTTCAACCTTCCCCTCTTTCAATACGATAATCGAATCGAAAAGCCGCTCCATGTCATGCACCAGATGGGTAACGATGAGCATAGAACCCTTTGGGTTGAAATTTTCCCGAATCTGATCCAGAACATGCTCCCTTGCCAGAGCATCCACACCGCCAATCGGCTCATCTAATAAATACAGCCTTGCGTTTCGAGAAAGAACCAATGCAATCTGCAATTTGTCTATCATTCCCTTTGACATTTCAGCAGGAGTCTGATTCTCTCCAATCCCAAAGACTTTCAGCAAATGTCTGCATTTTTCCTCATCAAAATCCTCGAAAAACATATGATAAATTCCGATGACCCGGTTGACCGGCATATCTGCCGGAATTCCGCTTTTGTCCGGAAGATACGATACAAACGCCTTGGTTCTGGCTCCGGGAGTTTCGCCATCGATCAGTACCCTGCCTTGATACTCCCCATAAAGCCCTGCCAGGATTTTTAAAAGTGTCGTTTTCCCACTCCCATTAGGTCCCAAAACTCCTATGATACGCCCTTCCGGGATTTCTAAATTTACATCATTCAATGCGTGGATATGCGCAAAATTTTTACTCAAGTGTTCTATTTCTACAATCGGTGTTTCAACCAGTCTCAAATCCCCATTCATCTTATTCCGTCCTTTCCCGCTTCTATCGGTGGATCAGCCGACACTGCGTTCCGCTTTTTCACACCTTTTCAGAAAAAAATCAATAATCTCCTGTTCCGTGAATCCTAACCTTGCCATCTCACTTTTAAATTTGTCTGCCGCATCTTCTGCCAATTCTGTTTTCAGACAGCGGATCTTCTCTACATCCTCCGTCACGAACCTGCCGCTCGTCCTTCTGGAAAGAAGCAGACCTTCCCTTTCCAGTTCAGTCAACGCTCGCTGCATCGTATTCGGATTGACCTCAAACTCTGCAGCCAGCTCCCGGATTGCCGGAACTCGCTCCCCCGGAGCCAGTTCCCCCGAGGCAATCGACTCTCTCACCTTATTCATAATCTGCACGTAAATCGGCATATTCTCCTGTAGATTCTTGTCCATTGTCCCCCTCCTCTCTTTTTTACCGCTTCGATATCTTTGAGTCTCTGTTTCTTCATTTCTATTATGTTATTGTATTAGGTTATTAATACAATAACATAATATTCCCTGTCTGTCAACATAATTTTCTCTGATTTTATCCCTTCACAGCCTCACACCAACCTCCCGAATCGCAAAACACCCCGGCGTTGTCCTTCTTCAGAACAACGCCGGGGTGTTTGTCTCACGTCTTTTTATTTCTTTATTTCTCCTTAGCCGGGATCACATCAACGCCCATGTACTTTCTAAGTGCTTCCGGGATCACGATGCTTCCGTCTGCCTGCTGGTAGTTTTCCAGAACAGCTGCAGTTGTACGACCGATCGCCAGACCGGAACCATTTAATGTATGCAGGAATTCTGCCTTGCCGCCTTCTCTTCTGAATCTGATGTTCGCACGTCTTGCCTGATAGTCCAGGAAGTTGGAACAGGAAGAAATCTCAACATATCTGCCGTAAGAAGGCATCCATACTTCGATGTCATAAGTACAAGCCGAGGAGAATCCAAGGTCTCCCGTGGACAGTCTTACAACTCTGTACGGGATGTCCAGAATCTTTAATACTTCTTCTGCATCGGCAGTCAGAGCTTCTAATTCATCCCAGGAATCTTCCGGTTTACAGAACTTAACAAGCTCAACCTTATTGAACTGGTGCTGACGAATCAGACCTCTGGTGTCACGACCTGCAGAACCTGCTTCTGCACGGAAACAAGGAGTATATGCTGTGTAGTGGATCGGAAGATCCGCCTCCGGAACGATTTCCTGAGCCAGAAGATTGGTTACCGGAACTTCTGCCGTTGGGATCAGGAAGAAATCTTTCTGCGGTACATAGAACATATCCTCTTCAAACTTCGGAAGCTGACCGGTTCCTGTCATAGCTGCACGGTTAACCATGAACGGCGGAAGAATTTCCGTGTAATCCTGCTTCATGGTGTGCAGATCCAGCATGAAGCACATGATGGCTCTTTCCAGTCTTGCACCCAGTCCCTTGTAAACAGTAAATCTGGTACCGGATATTTTCGCTGCTCTTTCCCAATCTAAAATATCCAGATCTACACCTAAATCCCAGTGTGCCTTTGGTTCGAAATCAAACTTTGTCGGCTCTTTAAATTTTCTCATTTCTACGTTGGCACTGTCATCTTCGCCAACCTGAACGAAATCAGCCGGTACGTTCGGAATATTCAGTAATGCATCTTTGATATCAGCATCAAGCTGAGAGACTTCTGCATCTAAAACCTTGATCTTGTCTGAAAGTTCTTTCATTTCTGCCATGATCGCTGTCGTATCTTCTCCGGCCTTCTTCATCTTAGGAATTTCTTTCGATACTGTATTCTGCTTGTTTTTCATTGCTTCTACTTCTGCAAGCACAGCACGTCTTTTTTCGTCTAAAGCAGGGATTTTTTCAATTCCGAAGCTTCCTTTGGTTCTTCTTTCTACGCCGGCTTTCATGCCTTCATAGTCTTCTCTGATTTTCTTGATGTCTAACATTTTGTTTCTCTCTCCTTATTTTCCATCACAAAGCGTTTTTAAAGTAAAGTCACGAATGACTAAAATAGATTGTTTTTATATGTAAGATACAGGTTTCTGAGTTCCTCTCTCTTTGCCTGCAGTTCTACCTGAATATCAGATGCAAGGTTGTAATCTTCCGCATCCAGAGCTTCTTTTGCACGGGTCAGCAGAGACTTTCTATCTGCAGAATCCTTTGCAACGTAACGTTTCAGTGCATCGATTTCTTCCCATTTTGCGATATCGTATTCATCTGCATCCTCTCCGTGAAGCTTCTTGCAGGCTCTGACATCATCCAGGTAGTTCGGGATCAGTCTGCCGTACAATTCAGTCTTCCACTGGTTGAGTATTGATGTTTTATAGGAATCTATAGACACAGCCGAAAATACACCGTCTCCGGAGATTGCTTCAACCTTCTCAGGGTATTTATCAAAAGCCTGCAGATTCTGCCATACGGTTGCCGGAGCAACACCGAACAGTTCTTTTCTCTCTTCTTCCGTAAAATCTTCAAATACATCCAGCTCACTTCTGTACTCTCTGTCCTCATCTAAATAGAAGTCTTTTTCGCCATGCTTCTTAGAAATGGATGCTTCCAGTTCCTTCGGCGTTTTTTCTGCTTCCAGTGCAGCCTTAATGCCGTCCAGCATTGCCATGTAGCCGGTTGCCAGGATCAGATAAGTATTGCTCTTCGGGTTTGGTGCTCTCAGCTCAAAACGTGTTGCCATGGCACTTTTAGCGTCTCTTACCAGGCCCACCAGGATCGTTCTGTTTCTAGATGGTTCTGCAGGACTGTGACCCAGGGACGTTACAATACAGACCGGTGCTTCATAACCCGGTTTCAGCCTGTTCAGGGAATCCGTAGTAGAACTTACAAACGGATTGATAACTTCATAGTTTTTCAGAATGCCCATCAACGCACCGAATCCAATCGGGGAAAGGAACTCCGCATCGAATTTCTGCGGTGCAAACAAGTTTACCAGCTTGCCGTTTTTCAGTTTCGCACAAACTCCCAGGTGAGTATGTTCGCCGTTACCTGCAACCCCCGCAATTGGTTTCGCCATGAATGTTGTATTCAGGCCAAACTGGTTGAACACATCTCTTACTACGTATTTTACCTGTTTTTCATTGTCACATGCCTGAAGGGCTCCAGAATATTTCCAGTCGATCTCAAGCTGTTCCATGATGTGATCATGGTTACCGGTGTTAGTCAGTCTGGACTTGACACCGCCAACTTCCTTATGACCCATTTCCATTTCGAATCCATAATAGTCAAGGATTTCAATAGTTTTTTCGAGTGCAGTTCTTACCGGTCCGTAAGTTCTCTTCCAGTACTGTTCTTTCAGTTCCTGTGACGTGGAAAGCTGTTCTCTGTCAGCCTTATCATCCGGTGTTCTTACCCAAAATTCAAGCTCTGTTGCGCTGGTGATCTTGATCTCTTCAATATCGTCTACAC
>CAKQVC010000191.1 GCA_934277655.1 uncultured Clostridia bacterium | reverse complement strand
CTGCTGGCAGGCTAAGAGACAGGTTGGCGTTAACGGTAAAGTTATCTGCGTAGACGGATTCCAGAAATCCATCGACAGAGCTAAATCCATCAACTGCGCTGACGAATATCTGGTATTAAATGCTACAGATGCTGTAGGCATGTACCACGCAATCATGGATGTTACAGATGGCAAACTTGCTGATGTAGTTATCAACGTTGTAAACATCCCGAACACTGAAATGGCATCCATCCTTGCTTGTAAGGATGACGGTCTTGTATACTTCTTCTCCATGGCAACAAGCTTCACAAAGGCTGCTCTTGGTGCAGAAGGCGTTGGCAAGGACGTTAACATGCTGATTGGTAACGGATATACAAAAGGACACTCAAAAGTTGCTTTACAGATTCTCAGAGAAGATGAAAAAGTAAGAGAATTGTTTGCAAATCTGTACGCTTAGTGATATAATTAACATAGGGTAAGAGCTTCCTGCAGTTGGAAGAACCTGCAGCGACTCTTCCCTACGATATATTACATTTTTCTAGGAGGAAAATAAAATGCAGAAAAAAGGATGCCCTTACGGAACTCACCGTGTAATTTCCCCAAAGGGAGTATTACCGCAGCCGGCAGACATTATTGACAACACAATGGAGATTTATGACAACGAAGTCTTGATCGACGTTAAGACTTTAAACATTGACTCCGCTTCTTTCACTGAAATTGTAAGAAGAGCGTGTGACGGTAAAAAACCGGCTGACATTGAAGGCTCTCCTGAGGATCAGGAAAAAGTTAAACAGATGATGCTTGACATTGTTGCAAAAGCGGGTAAGCATAAAAATCCTTGGACTGGTTCCGGCGGAATGCTGATCGGTACAGTTAAGGAAATCGGCGAGGCATATGTCGGTGACCTGAAGGTTGGAGACAAGATTGCTACACTTGTATCCCTTTCATTAACTCCTTTAAAGATTGACGAGATCTTAGCAATGAGACCTGCCATCGATCAGGTTGATATCAAGGGTCAGGCTATCTTATTCCAGAGCGGCATCTATGCTGTGCTTCCGGAAGATATGGAAGAAGGATTAGCATTATCTGCATTGGATGTTGCAGGTGCGCCTGCACAGGCTGCAAAACTGGTTAAACCGGGACAGAAAGTTCTGGTTATCGGCGGCGGCGGCAAGTCCGGTCTCCTCTGCTTATATGAAGCAAAGAAGAGAGCAGGTGTAACTGGATTAGTAGTATGTGCTGCTGGCTCCCAGAAATCAGAAGACAGAGCGAGAGCTCTTGACCTTGCTGATGAGTACTTCCACCTGGACGCAACAGATGCGGTTGGAATGTACAACAAGGCAATGGAACTGACAAACGGCGAATTATTCGATATCGTAATCAACTGTGTTAACATTGAAAACACAGAAATGGCTTCTATCCTTGCCTGCAAGGACGACGGCATTGTATATTTCTTCTCCATGGCAACAAGCTTCACGAAAGCTGCTCTTGGTGCAGAAGGCGTTGGCAAGGATGTAAATATGATCATCGGTAACGGATATACAAAAGGACATGCAGCTATCACTTTGCAGGTTCTCAGAGAACACGAGGGACTGCGAAAACTGTTTAAGGAAATGTACGCATAAGTTGCGAAACGAACGGTTAGAAATTCTATTACGAATTTTAAATAAAGGAGAATTATTATAATGGCAATTAGAAATTGGAAAGACATTCCTCTGTTTAAAGACGTTACAGACGAACAGTGGAACGACTGGCATTGGCAGGTGGCTAACAGACTGTCAACTGTAGAAGAAATCGCACAGGTTGTTAACCTTACTGAAAAAGAAAAGGAAGACATCGAAAAAGTTATGGGTGGCTTCAGAGTAGGTATCACTCCTTACTATGCTTCTATCATGGATCCGGACGATCCGAGAGATCCGGTTAGAATGCAGGCAGTTCCTACTTTAGCTGAAATGCACAGATCCGAAGCTGACGATATGGACCCGCTGCACGAAGATGCTGACTCCCCGGCTCCAGGATTGACTCATAGATATCCGGACAGAGTTCTTTTCTTAATCACTGACCAGTGCTCCATGTACTGCAGACACTGCACAAGAAGAAGACTTGCAGGTGAAACTGACGGTGCAAGATCCAGAGAAGATATCGATGCATGTATCGAATACATCAGAAGAACTCCGCAGGTTAGAGACGTACTGCTTTCCGGTGGTGACGCACTCTGCGTAGAAGACGAAAAGCTTGAATACATCATCAGCGAACTGAGAAAGATCGACCACGTTGAGATCGTTAGAATCGGTTCCAGAACACCGGTTGTAATGCCGATGAGAATTACTGACAAGCTTTGCGAAATGCTGAAGAAGTATCACCCAATCTGGTTAAATACTCACTTTAACCATCCGAAGGAAATGACTCCGGACGCTATGGAAGCTGTTAGAAAGCTTGCTGACGCAGGTATTCCTCTGGGCAACCAGACTGTATTACTCCGTGGTGTAAACGATTGTAAGCACATCATGAGAGACTTAATGCACCAGTTAGTAAAGAACAGAGTAAGACCTTACTACATCTACATCTGTGACCTGTCCATGGGTATCGAACACTTCAGAACTCCGGTTTCCAAGGGTATCGAAATCATGGAAGGTTTAAGAGGACATACTTCCGGATACGCTGTACCAACATTCGTAGTAGACGCTCCTGGTGGTGGCGGAAAGACTCCGGTAATGCCTCAGTATGTAATTTCTCAGACTCCGCACAAGGTAATCCTGAGAAACTACGAAGGTATCATTACTACTTACACAGAACCGAGCCTTCCGGATCTGCCTTGCACTTGCGATTACTGCACAGGCAAGAAGACTTACAAGTATCAGGGTGTTTCTGCTCTGGGCGAAGGTCCTGAAATCAGAACGATTGAACCTGCACATCTTGCAAGACACGAAAGAAATCAGCACTAAAAAAATTATCCATAGGGAGACAACTGTCTCCCTATGGATATGATAAAGGAAATTAATATGGGGTTACTGTACGACTTATCAACTAAATATAAAACACTTTCTATTGTAGGTATGGCAAAGAATGCCGGCAAGACGACAGCACTCAATTATCTGATTGAAGAAGCTATCGATGAAGAAGTCGTTTTAGGTATCACTTCCACGGGAAGAGATGGAGAAACGCAGGATTTGGTAACGGGTACGGAAAAGCCGAGAGTCTATATGGAAGAAGGTATGCTCGCTGCAGTGCCTACCCTTCTTTATGATATGGCAGACGCAGGTCTGGAAGTCATCAGAAAAACCAGATATTCGACGGCCATAGGAGAACTTCTTATATGCAGAGTCAGGGAAGCAGGTTATGTCCAAATCGCAGGACCGGTTATCAATGCAGAGCAGAAGCTGCTTTGTAAGGATATGTTAGATCTGGGATGCCGACTGGTTCTGATAGATGGAGCGATTGACAGAAAAACCATTGCATCACCGGATACGTCTGATGCGATCATATTATCTACAGGGGCTGTTCTTTCCAGAAAGATGAACAAAGTTGTGGAAGAAACAGCACACATCGTAAATCTTTATAGAACGCCTGAACTGGAAGAAGGCGAAATCCGAAACATAATAGAAAACAATAATTTTGATGATAAGATTATGCTTGTAGATGGCAACGGAACTGTACACAAACTGGATCTGGTAACCGGTCTGGGTGCGGCGAAAGAAATTAACGGTGCTATCGATGAGAATACTAAATATATATATATACCTGGAGCATTTACAAACAGCGTGATCTCAGATATCAGTGTAAAAAATCTGAAGCAGGTGCAGTTTGTGCTCAAGGATCCGACAAAAATCTTTGTAAATCCAATGGACTGGGGAACTTTCCGAAAGAAAGGTTTCCGGGTAAATGTTCTTAAGAATATTGAAATTGCAGCGATTACGGTCAATCCGTGGGCGCCGGCAGGATATACTTTTGATAACAGAGTCCTTCTCGAAGAAATGCAGAAGGCGATACCGGATATTCCAATTATAGATGTAAGGATGTAAGTATGATACAAGGTAAAAACAGAAGACTGGCAAACGTCAAAACAAGACGGGAAACAGGACTAGACTATGTCATGTTTAATCTTGATTTGAATACTCCGTTTGGAAAAAAGCAGCTGAAAGAAATGAAACCGTATTATCCCGGCGAAGAAGAAAAACTTCGACAGGAACTGGATCGCATAGATCACATGATCGCTTTTGTGAAGCAGAATCAGGTGCTGACCGATAAGATTCGGGAAGTTTTCATGGAAGTAAAAGACCCGATTTTGACCATTCAAAGGAGCGGAAGCACAACACTTTCCACGGTCGAACTGTTCGAAGTGAAGTCTTTGCTTTTACAAATGCGACAGCTCCGCAAGCTGACGATTGAACATGAAATCGGTGACTACCAGAGTGCTCACTGCAGCCCGGAATGTCAGACGGCTGGTAACGGGAATCCTGCAAAAGCAGAAGCTGCTGGAGAACATAATGTAGACTCGTCTGTTACAGACAATGGCAACGAAGTGAAAACTGTGCCGGAAGAGTACTTTCTGGATGATACGGAAGATCTGCTTGATGAACTGGATCCGA
>CAKQVC010000190.1 GCA_934277655.1 uncultured Clostridia bacterium | reverse complement strand
CTGCAGACCTATCGCACATACAAAAATGCTTAATACCACAACGAATACCATCCAGAACATCATAATCCCCGGACTTGCCAGCATCTCCGTAAACTGCCCTGCCACCTGATCCGCATTCTGTCCGACAAACTTTCCGGCAGCTGTCATATAGAAATAGTGGAGCATCCAGCCCGCAACCGTGGTATAAAACATCATCAGAAGGTAACATCCGATCAATGTAAAATACCCGTGGATATGCCACTTCTGACCCGGTTTTTCCAATGCCTGATAAGCTCTGACCGGACTTTTCTGGCTGGCACGTCCCACCGCAAATTCCATACTCATGATCGGGAGCCCCAAAATGACCAGGAACAGAATGTAGAACAGCACAAATGCACCGCCGCCTCCCTGACCTGCCATATATGGGAATTTCCACACATTACCGATGCCGATCGCACACCCTGCAGACAGCAGGATGAACCCCAGCCTCGACTTTAAATTTTCTCTCTCCATGCTCTTCATTCTCCTATATTATTCTCCATTCTACGCAGCCCTCGCAAAATCTTTCCTGTCAGGTCTCCGCCCGCTCTCCTGATTTTACCACTCCGCAGAAAAATAGTCACTGTTTTGTATTATATCATAGGTTCGAACAAAAAACATCTGGATTTTTGCCGCCAGCCAGAAAACAGATAGCGGAACTTAGCGGAA
Source organism: uncultured Clostridia bacterium (assembly GCA_934277655.1). Lineage (GTDB taxonomy): Bacteria > Bacillota > Clostridia > Peptostreptococcales > Anaerovoracaceae > CAG-238. The sequence goes on along the minus strand of CAKQVC010000190.1, from coordinate 3,896 downwards.
CTTAAGTTCCAAGAAACTTTCCAATCCAGTTACTCTGCATCTGCCGTGTCTTCTTCTGCTTCACTGCTGTCATCGTCTTCTGCTACTTCCAGATCTGCTGCACCATAGTTAAAATACTCCAGATAGCTTCCATCGGTCATGTAAACATCCGACGAACCGGCAACCATGGAATAGTACCAGGAAGATACCTCGTTATAGTCACCGGTCAGGATTTCCGTAACCGTTCCATCAGAAGTCTCAAAAGAAATCCTTGACACATCTACGGCATCTTCATCCAGCCCATACTGCGAAAAATCCGAGACATCTGAGATTTTGCGGTATGCCGTAAGACCAGACAGTACCGACATCATGGACTGCGGGATGGACTGCTCCACATCCAGCGTGCTGTCGCTTTCCAGATACCAGGTATCATCCTTCTTGACCAAAGTACAGGTCTCATCTTCATAAGTCCAGGTCAGCTTCCGGATGTCATCTGCATCTGCTGTCACGAAAGGAATCTGATCATCGCTGTCACTGTTATCTTCGGCTTTTGCCACTGCTTTGCTGACCAGCACATAAGCACCGCACACGATTATCAGGCATCCTGCCAGTGCAAGGAGTTTTTTGCCGCGTGAAACCTTCGCCATTATTTTTTCCTCCTTTTTGCCCAGACATAAATGCCGGATATCAGGAATGCAAGTGGAACCACAATGACCAGAATGATCGTCCATCTTCCGCTCTGTGCCGAAGTCAAGGTCAGATATTCGTTATTCATCGTCTTGGCATGGATAGTGATTGCTTCTTCCGTATCGCACATCCAGCTGATAGAATTGATGATCAGATCCATGTTAGCACCGGCACTTAACGTATCCATCTGCTGATCCGTGATATAGGAGCTGGTGTACCAGACGATCTTGCCCTCTGCACTGCCCGAGTCATCCGTCACAGCTACACCGACCGCAAAGCCGCCCTCGGTTGAAATGTCGCCGGATTCTTTCTCTGCACTGGTTGCGTTGATACCGTCCTTCTTGGAAAACGCCTGATCTGTCGTGGTCAGAAGCGGCGTTACCACATAGGAATCGCTGTCTTCACTGTCACTCTGGCTGATTTCCAGTCCCTGTGCGATTGGCATCAGTACATAATAATTGCCGCCGGTCAAAGGCTCCGTGATATCATGTTCTTCGATTTCCGGGATCAGATAGTTCGGATAGCCGGAAGCGTAGTAGTTTGCATCCGTTTCCACGATCATGCCCGAAACTGCTTTCACGCCGTACTTTTCCATCATGCCATAAAGATTCGGCAGTTCTTCTGCCTGACAGTCAGTAAACATCATGACGCTGCCACCTTTTTTTACATAGTTTCGGATTGCCTTGACTTCCGCCTTCGAAAGGTCGGATGCCGGACTGTAGATCAGCAGGCTTTCACAATCCTCCGGGACGCTGCCCTCAGACAGCAAGCTCAATGTTTCTAAGGCGATATTCTGATTTTCCATGGCAGACTGGAAATTATCCGGAATCGTCTGTTCCCCATGACCGCTGAGGGTATAGACCTTTGTCTGTCCATCGGAGGTCACGTAATTCAATGCTGCCGTCAATGCGCCCTCGCCGTTATACTCGGTTACAGTGTTATAATCTTCGTCATACGACGTGCTGTAAATATCATAATAGCTGACATACCGGCTCTTGTTCTTCGCCTCGCAGACAACCACCAGACTATTATTGTATACCGAGTCATTTGTATACTGGGATGCAAAATTCGGATTTACCACAGGATCGACTTTTTCTACCGTCAGCTTCTTGTTTAAATCCTTGTTCTGCTCCAGCAGATTTTCCACTGTTTCGTCCTCTTCCCCGTCCTGCACGATCCAGTAAACAGTCACGTCATCCTCTATATTGGAAACCACGCTCTTTGTCTCATCTCCAATGGAATACATGCCTGTAGAAGTCATATCCAGCTGGGTATATTTGGTCGGAATTGCTCCTGCGCACATGTTGATGACCACTAAGATTGCCAAAATGACAATGGTTGTTGCTACGGTATAGGTTCCCAGGCGGAACTGTTTTTTCTTTGCCGTTTCCTTGATTTTCCTCGCAAAATCTCTGCTGCCGGCTTTTTTTGTTTTTTTCAATTTCATCAGCTCCACCTCCGTTTCTCCATGCTCTGTATCGTCAGAAAGACAAAAAATACAATGGTCGAGAGATAGAATAGGATTGAATTCAGATCAAACAGACCATATACAAAGTCATCCAGACGATCGAACAGAGAAAGACTGCTGATCAGATCTCCTCCCGCCGGAAGATAGGTTGCCAGACTGCTCGCCAGGAAATTGAGCAGAAGCAGGACAAAGGTAATGCCTGCCGCCAGCGGCTGGCTTTCCGTCAGTGACGAGACAAACATTCCCACTGAAAGCATCGCAGCTCCCATAAGGAAAAATCCTACATAAGTACATGCGATCGCTTTAAATGACAAACTGCCGTACATGGTCAGAATCAACGGATACAGCATCGTTACAACTACCGGAACTGCGAAAACTGCCAGCAATGCCAGATATTTTCCCATAACGATTTTCGTCATGCCAAGAGGCAGCGAATAAAGAAGCTGATCTGTTTTCTGTTTGCGTTCTTCCGCAAAAACCTTCATGGTCAGGATTGGAACCAAAAGCAGGAAGATAAAGGCGGAATTTCCTAAAACATATTCAAAATTGGAGTAGTAACCGATCAGACACACCGACATGGTGTAAATTCCCATGATCAGCAGGAAGACGGCCGCAAAAGCATAGCCGGTTACTGATGTAAAGTAGGACTTAAACTCTCTTTGAAAAATCGCTTTCATCTTGATTGTCCTCCTTTTCCTTGTTTTCCTTTTTCTCCGCAGGCTTCGCATCCTGCTCTTGCTGTGACTGAGAGACCGCCGGCTTCGCATCCTGCTCTTGCTCTGACTGAGGGACTGCCGGCTGCTCGCCTGCTTTGATCTGGCGAAGAAGTTCCAACGCATCCGCTTCTTCTGCGATTTCAGCCTCTTCCCCTGTCAGCTCCAGGAATATTTCTTCAAACGACTTCGGTGCGTACAATTTTTCCAGGTTTTCCGGGGTGTCATTGGCCACCAGCTTTCCCTTCGAAATTATCAAGATCCGGTCGCAGACAGAACGCACTTCTGACAAAATATGACTACTGAGAATTACCGTATGGTCTTTGCCAAGCTCCCGGATCAAATCTCTCACTTCAATGATCTGCTTCGGATCCAGCCCAACGGTCGGTTCATCCAGAATGATGATCTCCGGATTTGCAAGGAGTGCCTGTGCAATGCCGACTCTCTGCTTATAACCTTTCGAAAGATTTTTTATCAGACGTTCTTCCACCTCTTCAAGTCCTGCCAGACTTACAACCGAAAACAGCTGCTCGTCAAGTGCCTGTTTCGGCACGCCTTTGGCTTTTGCCACAAAGTTAAGGAATTCCCTGACTGTCATGTCCTGATACAGCGGCGGAATTTCCGGAAGATAGCCAATCCGCTTCTTTGCTTCTTGTGCATCTTCAAAAATATCATAACCATCAATGAGAATCTGCCCTGATGTTGCCGCCAGACAGCCGGTTATCATATTCATAGTTGTGGATTTTCCTGCACCATTGGGTCCTAAAAAACCATAAACATAGCCATTTTCAATGGTAAAAGATAAATCATCTACGGCCCGATGTTCGCCGTATTTCCTGCATAAATGCTTCACTTCAATCATCTGCATTGGTTCCTTTCATGACAGAAAACGACTCCCGTTCCCTGCCGGTATCAACCTTCTCTCATGACACAGGTCCCCCCTCATCATCTGATAAAAACCGGTTTTTATCAAACTTGCCCGGCGCATGGAAAAATAAGTTCTGCTCTATTGTAACCGTTGTAATTTTAACCGTCAATGGACTTACGCA
>CAKQVC010000189.1 GCA_934277655.1 uncultured Clostridia bacterium | reverse complement strand
GGTCAATAGATTTCTTTTCAGATCCGTTTTCCGCAAGCATCATAGCGACTTGCATTCCCTGCTCATCTTCTGTATCAAGATCAAGATGTGCATGCTCTTTTACAAGCTTACGTTCTTCTACTTTTTCTGCTATTTTTGCAAAGAATCTGGAAATCGGCGTATTAATAAGAAATAACAGGCAGACCGTTACCGTTACGAGTGTAAAGATCCAGCATCCTGCAACGCCCAGCCACTTCACAAGCAAACTTGCCAGGATCATGCCAAAAACACCTCCGCTCAGGAGTGTTTCGCCTGATGTATAAAACGCTTTTATAGCTTTCATGTTAACAGAAAGATCCTCCATGTCCAAAAAATGAATGGAATTCATCGTTGCCAGCATCAGAAGGATCAGAAGCAATAATAAAAACGTTTTAACAGAAAAATGGCTTGTCTTTCGTGCAAAAAGCAATACTCCGAACACGATCAGATAAAATGGCAAGATGTATGCCATAAATCCGAATAAGCCCTTTAAAGCATTGCCTATCATATGTCCGAATTCCCCGGCAGCATCTGTCATCGTAGCAATCACAAGAAAAACACCGATCGCAATGGTAATGATAGACCAGATTTCGTCCATTACGCGTTTATCGGCTTTTTTCTTTGCCTGGATTTCCTGAGCTTTTGCCTTTGCTCTTGAATCTGGAGCAGAGGACTTGCTTTTTGACTTCGTTCCGTTCTTACCTTCGGCTGCATGTTTTTCTGTTTTATTTCTGGAGCCGGGAGGTCTTCCCGGACCTCGTCTGTTTTCTGCCATTTTTATCCTCTTTCTGTTTTTAGTTTCCATATTGCACTACACAAAAATGCCATACAATACGACAATCAGTCCCAGTGCCCATACATAATAAGAAAAATAGTTCAGCTTTTTATCAGAAACAACCTTTATCATGGTCTTGATCGCAACAAGACCCGAAATTGCAGCAACTGCCATTCCTACAAGCACAGGTCCGAGCTGTGTCATGTCAAAGCCTGACTTGATTGCATCCGGAGCTTCCAGTACAGCCGAACCCAAAATGGATGGAATTGAAATTAAAAAAACAAACTTCACGGCAAATTTCCTGTCCAGATTGCAAAGCAGACTCCCAAACAAAGTCGAACCTGATCTGGATATTCCAGGGCAGATTGCAACCCCCTGTACCAGTCCCACAAAAATCGCATTGCGGAAGTTCATCTGCTGGATTTCCCGGTTTCCTTCTCCCATTTTTTCTGCAAAAATGAGAAGAAATCCGGTAATAATCAATCCTATGCCAATTGGAATAACCGAAGTATATAAAGAATCAAAGAAGTCGCCGAATAAGACACCGATAATGCCAGTCGGTATCGTAGCAACAATAATCATGACTCCAAGTTTTCTGACCGGTCTTTCCTCAAGCCGAAGTCCCTTGCCGGTGCATAAATCTTTAATCGTCAGGCACAGTTCAACAATCAGTTCCCAGATATCTTTCCAGTAGATAAAAAATACGGATATCAATGTTCCCACATGTAAAAGCACGGTAAAGAGAAGAACATTGTCTTCTCTTATACCGAACCATTGTTGTAAAAGTGCGAGGTGTCCCGAACTGCTGATTGGAAGGAACTCAGCCAGCCCCTGTACCAGCCCTAAGATAACCGCTTCAAAATAACTCATAATCTTACTCCCTTATTTTTTTGTAATATAACCCTTTGCCTTCAGAGTTTCTGCACAGAGAACCGCACCACCGGCAGCACCTCTGATCGTATTGTGTGAAAGTCCTACGAACTTATAATCGTAAACCGTATCCTCTCTCAATCTGCCGATAGAAATTCCCATTCCTTTATCTCTTTCTACATCAGCTTTTACCTGAGGTCTGTTATCTTCTTCAAAATACTTGATAAACTGCTTCGGAGCCATCGGAAGGTCTTCTTCCTGTGGAAATCCTTTATAATTTTCCAGTTTTTCGATCAACTGTTCCTTCGTCGGTTTCTTTCTAAATTTTACGAAAGCTGCTGCAGTATGTCCGTTGAGTACCGGTACTCTGAGACACTGGCAGGTAATCTTTGGCTCTGTTGCCGGCTCAATTACTCCATTTTCAATCTTCCCCCATACTCTAAGCGGTTCCTTCTCACTCTTCTCTTCCTCGCCACCGATATATGGGATAATATTTTCAACCATTTCCGGCCACGACTTAAAATCTTTTCCTGCTCCGGAAATTGCCTGATATGTCGTAATGACACATTCATATGGTTCGAATTCTTTCCATGCACTTAAAGCCGGAACATAGCTCTGGATTGAACAATTCGGCTTAACAGCGATAAATCCCCTGGTCGTTCCCAGCCGTTTTTTCTGATGTTCGATCACTTCGAAATGCTGGGGGTTGATTTCAGGGATAACCATCGGTACATCCGGCGTCCATCTATGTGCACTGTTGTTAGAAACAACCGGTGTTTCTGTCTTCGCATATGCTTCTTCGATTGCCTTAATCTCTTCTTTCGTCATGTCAACAGCACTGAAAACAAAGTCAACGGTTGATGCAACCTTCTCAACTTCATTTACATTCATAACAACGATATTCTTAACTTTTTCCGGGATAGGTGTCGTCATCTTCCATCTGCCGGAAACAGCTTCTTCATAAGTCTGGCCTGCACTGCGTTCACTTGCTGCAAGCGTTACCACTTCAAACCACGGATGATTCTCCAAAAGGGAAATAAAACGCTGTCCTACCATTCCTGTTGCACCTAAGATGCCAACTCTGAGTTTGTCTGTCATTTCTAATACCTCTCTTTTATTAAATTCATTATATTATATTGCATTTTTATGTAATCCGATCCGCATGAGTCTGGGCGGATTCTTTTCGCAAAACACGTTCTCAGCAGAACGATATCATTTCTTATTGTATCACTTTTTTAAGACGATTTCAACAGATTCTGTCCTGCTTGTATGTGGTTTCTCAACAAAATCCGCATCTCAACATATACTGTTACTATCAAACCGAAACGGAGGTGTTTTTTTGGCATTATTTACAGGTGCAGCTACAGCACTGATCACACCGTTTAAAGACGGGAAAATAGATTATGTCTCAATGGGTAAATTAATTGAGTGGCAGCTTTCGCAGGGAATTGATGCACTTGTCATCTGTGGAACCACAGGCGAAGCCTCTACCCTTTCCCAAAAGGAAAAAATTCAGCTGATCAAATTTGCAGTCGATCTTGCAGACGGAAGGGCTCCTGTTATCGCAGGAACCGGAGGAAACTGCACAGAAAGTACCCTAGAACTTACAAAAGAAGTAGAATCACTCGGAGTGGATGGACTTCTGATCATAACACCTTATTATAACAAATGTACGGAAACCGGGCTGATCTCGCACTTTGAAAAAATTGCGAATGCCGTTTCTACTCCGATTATCATGTACTCCGTACCTTCCCGTACCGGCGTTAACATGACTCCCGATGCCATTGCCATATTAAAAGAGCATCCAAATATCGTCGGACTAAAAGAAGCGTCAGGAAATATTTCGCAAATATGTCTTCTGTCATCGCATATCAATGATAATTTTAATATTTATTCTGGAAACGATGATCAGACGATTCCTATCCTTTCCCTCGGGGGCATTGGCTGTATCTCAACGGTTTCCAACTTGATCCCATCTGCATATAGCAGCATGATTCACAACTATCTGGATGGGAATGTTCGAGATGCCGGTAAAACACAAGTGCTTTTAAAGCCACTGATTGATGTAGTCTTCAGCGAAGTGAATCCGATTCCTGTAAAAGCTGCCTTGCATATGATGGGTATGTGTAATCTTGAATACAGGCTTCCGCTCTGTCCTCCTACCAATAAAACACAATTTCTGCTTTATGATATGCTGCGTGAATTCCACCTGGTATGACTCTTCGCAAAATACGTTTTCTCAGCGTTTCTATTCAGCGTTTCTATATTGTAAAGTTCTGTGCGTTCTCTTCAGGAAAAGTTTTTCATATAAAAGCTGATTGCAAGGCAGTTGTGCATGATAAATGTACGAAAAAAACGGCAAATCCAAATAAGGGTCTGCCGTTTCATTGAATCAACTATTTCATTAAGCTTCGGTTGCAACGATTTCCTTGCCATCATAGTAGTTGCAGTTCGGGCATACTCTATGAGGAAGCTTCGGTTCATGACACTGTGGACAAATGGATAATCCAGGTGCTGTCATCTTCATGTTAGGTGATCTTCTTTTATCTCTTCTGGCTTTAGAAGTTTTACGTTTAGGCACTGCCATATCTTAACACCTCCTTGTGCTTTTTCTCATCTTTATCATATAAATTCCAATTAATCGTCAACTATTAAAGTATATACTGAAACCACTCTGTTTGTCAACACTAATTTTGTAATTAAATGATAAATATTTCAAGTACAACGGCTCTGTCCCGTGTATCGTGTCATCTAAACAGATTTCTTATTTATTTAATCCTGTAACAATGTTGTAAGTATCTCTTGCAATCATTAATTCTTCGTTTGTAGGGATCAGCAGGATCTTAACTCTGGAATCGTCCATGGAAATAATAGTATCTTTTCCTCTTACTTTATTCTTTACCAGGTCAAGCTTGATGCCCAGGTTGCCCATTTCATTACAAATGAGTTCTCTCATGGAT
>CAKQVC010000188.1 GCA_934277655.1 uncultured Clostridia bacterium | reverse complement strand
GCAAAGACCTGGACCGTCCAATCCGGATATGCTGTTTTGAAATATTCCTTCAGTCTGAGCGCCGTTTCTCTGCCCGGCGGACTGAAACATAGAATCGATGCTTTATTCATCCACATGCCTCTTCGTTGTGTTTCTTCGTTTCTTTGTTATATCACAACACCACAAGTTTCTAATCCGCTTGTGTCGTTCATAATTTCCTTATTTGCCTGCTTCCCGAAACTCGGTCGTAAAGCCCGGATCATAAAGTTTGGAGCGGTCATAATTACTACAGCTTATCACATCACCGATGATCATCAGCGCCGTCTTGGTAATATTATTTTTCTTCGCAGTTTCTGCCAGTGTTCCCACGGTGCATACGAAGGATTTTTCATCCTCCCAGGTCGCTTTATAAACGATGGCTGCTGGAGTATCAGCACTGTAGCCACCATCGATCAGACGCCGTGACAGTTCTTCCAAAAGTCCGGTGCTGAGGAATACCACCATGGTCGCATGATGTGCTGCAAAAGATTCAATACTCTCTTTTTCAGGTACCGGCGTTCTACCTGCCATCCGGGTAATGATCACGCTCTGAGAAATCTCCGGCAGCGTATATTCCAGATTTAGTGCGGAAGCTGCACCGCAAAAAGAGCTGACACCCGGACAATAATCATAAGGGATCTTTTCTTCATCCAGCACATCCATCTGTTCACGAATGGCTCCATACAAGCAAGGGTCGCCTGTATGCAGACGAACAACCTGCTTATCTTCTCTTACATCCCGCAGCATGACTTCCAACACTTCTTCTAAGGTCATTTTCGCACTGTTGTAGATGCTGCATCCGGCTTTCGCATAATCCAGCAGCTGTGGATTGACTAAAGAGCCTGCATAGATGATGGTATCGGCTTCTTCTAAGTATTTTTTTCCTCTCAGGGTAATCAGATCCGCAGCGCCGCTGCCCGCCCCCACAAAATGAATGGTTTTCATGCTTGTTCCTCCTGTTTTTCTTTGACAATGATGACGGAATAATAGGACGCATCGTCCGGGATCTCCGCCGGATCCCAATATATTTTTTCACCCGGCATGCCGCAACGTTCTACCATGACAGCCTCCTGCCCGCTGGCAAGAACCGCATCCCGGATGTTTGCCATTTCTTTACCTGATTTCATCAAGATTTTAGTTCCCGGCAGTGCCAAAAGCTCGTCCACCGAATCCTTGCGGTAGCTGGCCGGGATCACGTGTAATGGCTGAGCCTTTTCCACCAGATCTATGTTCAGCCGTGCCGCCGCTGCCGTAAAAGATGTAATCCCATTGATGATTGCCGTATCATAGCCATCAGCTTCTACCATCTGATGCACATACATATAGGTGGCATATACTGTCACATCGCCCAGATTCAAAAAGCTGACAGTCAAGCCATCGTCCAGCATCGCTTCGATTTTCTTTGCAGCCGCCCAGTGTCCTGCTTTCAGCTTCGCTTCATCTTTGACCATCGGCATTTCAACCGCAACCAGCCGCTTATCCGCAATGTTATTACAAATGCCTGCCGCAATTTGGTAAGCGACGGAATCCTCCACCTTTTTACCCGGCACAACGATAGCATCACTGTGTTCTATGGTTCGTATCGCTTTCACGGTCATTAGTTCCGGGTCTCCGGGCCCGACACCGACACCGTACAGTTTTCCTCTTTGTTTCATTATTTTATTTCCTCTTCGCAAAATCTATCCGCACCATTTTTTCTGCATCTGCGGTTTCTTTTGTTTGTCAGGGTGTGTCTTTCGTTTCCTCTTCTATTTTATGCAGCATTGCCCGGAAGCCTGCTGTCTCCCCCAGATACCCCTTTTCGTTGGAAAAGATCATTGCCTCGGTTTCAATCGCACCATAGCATCGGTGTTGCAGATAAAAGGAAATTTTATCTGTCAAAACCTGCATGGTCTCTTTCAAAAGACTTGCTTCTTCGATGATTTCAATGGCCTCTGCCGTCGTGACCGTGTCCAAAATCCGCATGGCACCATCTCGATCGATGCCCGCCCTAAGCGCTGCGGATGCCATGATTTCACTTCTGGCATCTGCACTTTGGGAATGGGTATTCATAATCCCACCGGCAACCTTTACAAACTTGCCGATATGAGCAATGAACAGCAGTCCCTTAGCTCCCAGATTAACAGCCATATCAATGACTTCGCCGATATAGTTGCTACACTTGACAGAATCATGTATAGGCATAAATGCCTGCTCGTCTAGATAATGTTTGCCGTAATTCCCTAATGTCACGACCAGGTAAGTCCGCCCCATGGCAAGCTGCTGGTTCATTTCAATTCGTAAACTGTTCAGCAGTGCGGTTTCACTCATCGGTTCCACGATGCCGGAGGTCCCTAAAATAGAAATCCCGCCTTCAATGCCAAGCAGCGGATTGAATGTCTTCTTGGCACGTTCCGCTCCTTCCGGCACAGAAATCGTTGCACGAAGACCACCTTGAAAGCCACTTGCTTCTGCCGTTTCCTGCAGTGCCTCGCTGATCATCTGCCGTGGCACACTGTTGATGGCGGCCTCTCCCACCGGCTGTTCCAGTCCCGGACGAGTCACTCTGCCAACGCCTTCGCCTCCGGCAATGGTAAAACCGGATTCCGTTTTTTCGACCTTTGCATAAACCTTAATCCCATGAGTCACATCGGGATCATCCCCCGCATCCTTGACAATCGCACAGGATACAAAATCAGGAGCCATGACCAAATCGACAACCTCCAGATTGAGGGTAATACCCTTGGGTGTTGTCAAGATTACGAAATCTGTTTTTTCTCCGGTGAGGAGCATCTGTGCCGCCGCCTTTGATGCCGCTGCCGCACAGGTTCCTGTCGTATAACCGAACTGCATCTTCTTGTTATTTTTGATGATGTAATGGGACTCAATCCCGGTCAGATGTTTGGTACTCAATCAGTTTTCCTGCTTTCTCTGCGTCTTCTTTCAGCCTGAAAAGTGTCTGGTTCATATCCCCAGCCTCTGCCCCTGCAAAGATGACTTTTTCACAGGTCTGCATCCGTTCTGCCGCCCATGCATACGTTTCCTCTGTCATCCTGCAGTATGGTTTTTCGGTAATCACTTCCATAGCAAGCACCCGTGCCAACTGATAATCAATGTCACCCGGATACAGAATCCCGGCGATAAATGGAATATTCTCCTTTTGCAGTCTGCGGTATACTTCGATGCCGCTTCCCCCTGCTGAAAGAACGAAAACCTGTGGTTTTCCCTCCGGCCGCGGCAGTTCGATGCTGCCGAACACCGGGTCAAAATAGCCGTTGTCAATATGGTAAAGGCTGCGGATCGTCTCTTCCTTAAAAATCATTTCCGGCGTGCCATAGGCAAAAATGGTTTCTCCGCTGACGCAGATGATCTTATCGGAAATCTTTTCTGCCAGATCAATCTCATGCAGGGACATGATGACGGTGATCCCCTTTTCCTTGGCCATCTGCCGCAGAATCGCCAAAAGCTCCAGCTTATATTTCACGTCCAGAAAGGAGGTCGGCTCGTCAAGAATCATCACATCCGGTTCCTGACAGATGGCTCTGGCAAGGAGAACCCGCTGCCGCTGTCCGTCACTGATATTGGCAAAATCCCGCATGCCCAAATCTTTGGCATGTACCATTTTCAGGGCTTCTTCTACCTTCTGTTCGTCTGCGGCGGTCAAAATTCCCAGCCTGCCGGTATAAGGATAACGCCCGCTGGCTACAATATCGTGACAGGTCATCATTTCTGCCTTTATCCGGTCGGTCAGCACCACCGCCATGCGGGAAGCCAGACTTTTATAGGACATAGCCTGAATGTCTGTTCCATCCAGGATCACACTGCCGCCGATGCGCTCCAGCTGTCGGGTGATGCTTTTGAGGATGGTAGACTTGCCGGCACCATTGGGACCGATCAATGTCACGATTTCTCCCTTTTTTATATCTAAACAAATATCGTGAATCAGAGGCTTTCCTTTGTAGCCGACGGAAAGCCGGTCGAAACTAAAATACTTTTCCATTATATTCTGCTGCGCTTTCTAATCATCATGTAGATTACCACCGGTGCTCCAAAAATAGAAGTCACGGTACTGATGCTCAATTCCACCGGTGCAAAGGCTGTTCTGGCGATCAGGTCGCAGATCATACAGAACACCGACCCACACAGGAAGCATCCCGGAATGACCACCAGCGGCTTGGATGTTCCCAGACAGGCTTTAGCGATGAATGGCACCGCAATGCCGACGAAAGAAATCGGTCCCGCAAAGGCGGTCACACAAGCCGAAAGCAGGCTGGAAAGCAAGATCAGCAAGGCACGGAACACTTTGATATTCACGCCCATGCTCTGTGCATAGGATTCTCCCAACTGAAATGCCCCGATTGGTTTGGACATGCACACCGTTGCAAAAAATGCAATGCCAACCACGATCGCACCGACCGATACGTTGCTCCAGCTCATGCCAGAAAAACTGCCCAGTGACCAGTTATGCAGGTTTACGATGTCCGAATCGCTGGCAAAGGTTACCACAAAATCGGTCACTGCCGAACAGATATAGCCGATCATAATGCCGGCTACCAAAAGTGCCGCCATGTTGCGGATTTTTTTCGATCCGAGGAGAATAAATCCGGTCGCGATCATCGAACCGATAAAAGCCGCTAAAAT
>CAKQVC010000187.1 GCA_934277655.1 uncultured Clostridia bacterium | reverse complement strand
CTTCACTGGTCATCCTGGTCGTCCGCATAAGCTTCCGGCAGTTGATCAATGGCAGGGTGTACCTGATAAAACTGACAAAGGGTTTCATACTGCTGCTGCGCTGCATGGCATTTCTTCTTCTGATAAGCTCCGGCAGCATTAGACTTGACCGCTTTTATCATGATATTACGGGCGGTGTGTTCCAGGCTTGTAAATTCGATCATGGCAACATCGTATCCGGCGGCTTCCAGCTTGAGCCCACGTAAACCGTCTGTCAGATATTCCGTAAGACGATCTTTGAGGATGCCATGCTTGAGCATCGGCTGATGGAGTTCATTGTGAATCTGTTTAAACAATTCATGCTGACAGCAAGGAACACTGAGGATCACCTTTGTGTTCCACGAAACGGCATGCATCAGCGCATAATCCGTAGCGGTATCGCAGGCATGCAACGTAACGACCATATCGGCGGAAGTGTCGGTATAGTCTGCAATGTCTCCCATGAGAAATTTTAATTCTGTATAACGCAGATCTTTCGCAACCTGACTGCAGAACTTGATAACGTCCGCTTTCAGATCCAGCCCGATAATTTCGACATCACGATTTTTCAGCACTTTCAGATAATAATAAAGGGCGAAAGTCAGGTAAGCCTTACCGCAGCCAAAATCAATGATCTTAAGGGTTTTATCCGGTGGAAGATAAGGAAATACGTCCTCTACGATTTCAAGATAGCGGTTTATCTGGCGGAACTTGCTGTAATGACGAGGGAAAACTTTTCCATCGGCACTCATAACTCCCAATCGTATCAAAAAATCGCACGGCGTGCCATCTTCGATGATATAGTTTTTCCTTTTATTATGTTCAATAGATACTACTTTCGGTGCAGTGCAGCCAGCTTTTTTTGTCGTGATTCGAGGCGAAGCCGGTTTAGATGCGAGCACCTGAATTTCCTTTTCCCGCGTAAAAATATTAATCTGCTTGAATTCTTCCATTACGAGATCCAGGCAGAAGGAAATTGCCTGAGGAGCAGTCAGGTTCTGATGTGTTACTTTCTTTAAAAAAACTCTTTCTGCCTGAAAAAGAACATCTTTGCCGATTTTTACAGGGCGGAGTGTGACTTTGCTGCAAGGAGCAGATTTTTTCCGCTTTTCGGAAAAAATGGCTTTTACCAGTTTTTCTTCATGAAATTCTTCTGTAAAAAGCTGCTCTAATTTATCGAATCTATCGTTTTTGTTTTCTCTATCGATGGCATCCATGTTAAATAATCCTTTTTCCGTGTATTGGGCATTCTTATTTCTGTACAATAACTTATCCGTCCGCCGGGCATCACTCTTTATTTAGTCCGCACGGTTTTTGCCACAGTGTATTTGCTGAAAACAGTAGAACCATTGTATTTGCGATAAGCACGGATCCGATATTCATACCGGACTTTTGATTTTGCGGAAGTATCTGTGCAGGTTAAGGCAGAGGTTGTTTTTATCAATTTCCAAGACGATGCGGCAGAAGATGCGGTCGCTTTTTTACGGCGGTAAATTTTGTAGCCGCTGGCCTTATAGGATTTCTTCCACTTCAGTGTGTTTTTCTTCGAAGAAACAGCTTTTGCGGAAGTCCAGGAAGGTGCACGAAGCGTTGTGGTAATCTTTTTTTCTTCCGACTCGAAACTTTCATAGGAAGTACCGCCTACTTCGCGGCAGGCAGTGATCCGGTAGTGATAGGTGATGCCGGGACCAGTCACGGCGTCTTCATAAAACGGCTCATCCAGGTCAGCACAGATCAGTTTCCAGCTGCCGTTTCCGGCTTTTCGATACAGGTTATAAGTTTGTGCATCGGAAGTTGTGTTCCACTCCAGACGAGGTTTTCCAAGTTCGTTCAGCGAAATGGAGTCCAGTACCGGGGCAGACGGCGAATAAAAACGTTCCAGGTCGAAGAATTTGACCTGATAGCTGACCGGTACAGAAAGTCCGGCAATCGTTACGATAAATGTGTCGCCGGGCAGGTATTCTCCGACATTTTTCGGTCGAAAGATAATGCATCCTTTTTGACCATAGCTGCTGTTTTCTACCGCGAAATCGCCATCTGCACGATAAGTGTTGAATGTCCAGATCTTGCTGTCGCGGATGCGTATCATAGCAATGGTAATATCGTCGGCTTTGACTTCTTCGCCTGTCGAAATACTCCATGGAGAGGTTGAAGTAAAATAGCTGGTCGGTGTATTCGCAGCAGGCCAGCAGACGCCGGTTACATTGTTGTCCAGGTTACTTTTATCATAGGTGTACATGGCAGTATATGTGCCATTTTCGCCGGTTACGGAACCGAATCCTGTCATTCCCATGGATGGGTTCAGGATCCATCTGCGATGTCCGAGCGTATTGAGATTGTTCGCATCGCTGTCATCCATCCAGCCCTGCAAGATCGTCCATTTCAAGCTGTTTTCCTGCCAGCGTGTCCAGGCAATGTTAGAAAAGCGTGAGCCTGTATAGCCCTTTCTTGCAAGGTCAGCATCCATGCCGACAGGAGCAGAAGGAGTATGCGTCAGTTTGTTGTTGACATAGTTGACAATACAGGAGGCTTGTGCCAGATCGCTGTAGTCGTCACTTAGATAAATATTGTCCGAAATTCCCGCAATATAGCGGATGGTTTTGATTGTATTCAGTGCAGCACTCAGTTCGTTATCGGAAAGCTTTCCGGAGCTGTACGGTGCAGTGAGTACAGGCTCTTGTGCGTATTCGGTCGTATGTGCTTCCCCTGTCAATTTGCCGTCCGCATCAAAATATATCGAACCGGAAGGATGTTCCTGCACATATTTTACGATTTCTGCCTGTGTATGCTTTTCTGTCGTGATCAGATCTTCTGTTTTAGATGACGATGACCCGGAAACCAGTCCCCAGGCGACCGAAGGCTGAAAAGTAACACAGAACGTCAGCAGCAGCGTTGTAAAAATCCGACCCCAATTGATTAATTTTCTTTTCATGAATCATTTCCCCTAAAATAATATGGCAGCATTGCAGATAAAAAGACTCTGCAACTACAGGATTGTTCTGTCTTGCGGTTTTGCGATTATGATCTTTTCACAAATTCCATAAAGCTTGAGAATCCATTACACCTCAGTTTTCCCTTTTCTCAGCTGGCGGGTAAAAATCACATCCGAAATGAAATCGGAAAGTCCGCTGACAAATAAGCCGAGCCCCAGCATGAAGAACAGTACTTTAGCCGTAGTGAACGGGTTCATCATGATGAAGAGACCAAACAACGTAATCAGTGCAGACACGAGTAAAATGCCCTTAAACCACCCGTAGCCGAACTTTTTGAAATTGATCACGTTCTGAATTCCTTCCAGACCTTTGTAGGTAATCATGAAACCAAGGATAAACGGGATCAATGCGATGACCATAGTACCTTTCATCCAGAGAAAAATCCCCAGGAGCACCAGGCTGATACCGATGGCGAAACCGTTGGTATCTTCCGAAATACGAAATTCAACTTTCATAAAAATATAGCTGATCAGTTTTAAAACCCCCATGGCGATAACGCAGAGGGCAAGAATCGTACAGATTACATTTTCAACTTTAGATGGCCATATCATAAGCGCCAGACCGAATAAAATGTAAATAAGCGATGAAACAAACTTTGCTTTTAAATTTTTCATACGTGTAAAAATTCCTCCTTTTCATACGTACTTTTATTGTAACATATAATTGAAAATTTGCAACCATCGCAAAATAATGGTAAAATAGAAAAAAATGCTTTGCGGAAAAACGGAGACGGATGTAAAACTGCCGCAGAACCGCAGGAACGCAGGGCAGAGAAAACAGAGAAACTCATATACAGGGGGACAGGACAAAAGATGGATAAACTACTGGAAAATCTCAGTTTAGAGGTTTTATATACCGGTGTTGTCAGATGGGGTTTCGTCATACTGACCATCTACATACTGGTAAGGTGCATTGTTTCACTGATCCGAAGCAAGAATCCAGCCGAAGTCTGGGCATACATGCATGTTACCGGATACCGGCTAAATGAAGGCGGAGAGGTGGAACGAGAAAGAGAATTCAGTATTCCCATCACGCACTGGGAAAATGTGATCGGAAGGGCGGCAAGCTGCGACATTCAAGTCGAAGACGGCGCCATTTCGCGGAATCACGGGATCCTCATGCGAGACAGTCAGGGGGACTGGAGGTATCAGGATCTGGGATCTAAAAACGGAACGTATTTAAACGATATTAAGATAAGCAAAGCCGGCGAGAACGGACCGGCGATCAAGCTAGAGTACGGGGATGTCATCCGTATAGGCTTGACGGAACTTTCCCTGCTTCCGATCAGCCTGGAAGAACGGAATAATAACCTGAACATGCGTAAGGCAGATACAAAGATCATGTCGATCGGACCAACCTTGGCGGCTTTGACGCTTTTTCAGATTCTGACTATTTTTCAGCTCTGGTTCAGCCTGGGTGCAGAGCAGTTGCAGAACGTAGTCGTTGCAATCGGAGGCTTATGTGCGGTCATGTGGATTTATACGGCGGTACTTCGCTCGATGGGAAGGCAGGGGTTCGAGATGGAAACGATCGCTTTTTTCCTTTCAACGCTGAATCTGGCGGTTGCCGCCACCTCCGCCCCGCAAAACATGATGAAGCAGTTTATCTGTATCGTCATAGGGCTTTGCGTAATGTTTGCTATGTGTATTTTCCTCAGAAATCTGGAAC
>CAKQVC010000186.1 GCA_934277655.1 uncultured Clostridia bacterium | reverse complement strand
CCTCTTGTCTGCTGGCTGAACAACTACCTGAAAAACCGCAGCATTGCTTTAATCCTGACTTACCTGCTGACTTTCGCATTTTTAGCCGCCATTATCTGGGGGTTTCTGTTCCTGATCCTGGGAACTCTCCCGCACGGCGGTCTGGAAGAAACAATTCTGCTCGTTTTTTCTTATTTTCAGGATGCTTTTACTGCGTCGCAAAACTTTTTGTCTACAGTTTTTAATGAAAGTCTGTCGGAAACGGTTTTTTCAGGTTTTAATGCAGGATCTCTTCTTCAGCGTCTTCAAAACTGGTTTGCAGGTCATTTTTCTATCCAGTCACTGCTTGATTACGCAGATGTCATTACAGAAATCCTCGTCAGTCTTTTCATCGGAATTGTAATCTCCGTCTATCTTTTAAAAGATAAATCTTTTTTTATCAGCCTGTCGGAAAGATTTTTTTCTTTGACAATGAACCAAAAAACACATGGTCTTCTCAACGAAACCATGTGTCAGATCCATAAGGTATTGTCTACTTTTGTAAAAGGTGCTCTGATCGACAGCCTGATTGTCGGATTTTTTTCCTCAGCTGTCCTTACTATTCTAAACGTGAAGTATTCCGTGATCATCGGTATTATTGCCGGGGTATTAAATATCATCCCTTACTTTGGTCCTTTTTTCGGCATGATCCCTGCTTTCTTTGTAGCTCTTTTTACCGGAGGATTTTCCCTGGCTGTTCGTGCAGTCCTCGGTCTTTTTATCGTTCAGCAGATTGATTCGAACTATATTTATCCTAAGATCGTAGGGAATACGATTGGCTTGCATCCGCTTTTCGTACTGCTTTCCGTTACTTTTTTTGGCTACCTGTTTGGGGTCGCCGGCATGCTGCTCGCCGTTCCGGCTGCCGGAATCCTTCAGATTTTTATACAAAACTGGGCTGCTAAAAAGTAATTTTTCTACTTCGTTTCCGCCACCTTCTGCTGGCCCTTTTTTTCATCGTCTACAATACATCCAGATTTGTCGGGAGTTGCCGCAGCGTTGGTATATTGATTGATAAATTTTGCTTTTCGCTTGGAGTACATGATCATCTGGCTGGAATAAAGGCCGTTATAACCGGACAGCATGAAACTGATGCAGCAGGCTACTGCAAAATACAGGATTCCGCCTGCACCAAACAGTTCCACAGATAAGAAAATAGAGGAAATCGGGCAATTCGTGACACCACAGAATACAGCTACCAGTCCAATAGCTGCTCCAAACCCTGCCGGAAGTCCTAAAATCGGCGCTGCCACACAGCCAAAGGTTGCACCGACAAAGAAAGACGGTACAACTTCTCCGCCTTTAAACCCTGCACCTAAGGTAACGGCTGTGAAAACAAGCTTCAGTAAAAACGCCAGAGGTTGTGCCTTTCCTTCTTCTACCGCAGCTGTAATAATATCCATTCCTGCCCCATTATAGTCACACGTAAAACTTCCTGATCCACACAGGATCGTCATGATTGCAACCAGCAAGCCTCCAATCACAGCACGCACCCAGACATTAGGGATTTTGCGGGAAAACTGTTTTTCGGCAAAATGCATAATCCCACAAAACAAGATTGAAACTAATGCACAAAGCATCGCTAAAGCTGCGACCCGAACCAATATCATCAGCTCCAGTTCCGGCGCTTCAATCGTAAAGTGAGTCGGTTTCACGCCAAGTGCTGTTGCCACAAAATAAGCGGATAATGCTGCGATCAAGCTGGGAACAAGTGCTACATGATAAAGAATGCCGATACTGATGACCATTACCGCAAAGATCGATGCAGCCAACGGTGTTCCGAAAATTGCCGAGAAAAAGGCCGCCATTCCTGCCAGAGTCGCCACCCTCAAGTCACGGTCATCCAAATGAAGTTTCCGACCGATCCACTGTCCGATCGTACCGCCCATCTGAAGTGCCGCACCTTCCCTTCCTGCACTCCCTCCAAATAAGTGGGTCAGAATGGTTCCTATAAAGATGACAGGTAACAACAGCACCGGAAGCTTTTCTCCCTGATGCACGGCATTGATAATATTATCTGTCTTCAGGCCTTCGGTTCCTGTCAGTTTATAAACCGCTACGATCACAATACCTGCAACCGGAAGAAGCCATAAGATCCATGGATGTTGCTGACGAAAATCTGTCGCCAGCCCGATACCTTCATGAAAAGCTGCGCCGAAAATACCACTGACACCCCCGATGACAGCTGCGATCCCACCCCATCTTAAAAAAGCTCCGATATATATAATCCACTCCCGCACCGATGCTGCAGATGCTTTTATAGCTGATTCTGCTGCTGTTTCTTTTTTCATACGATTATTATTTCCTCTTATCCTTGATAGTCTTTTCTGTTTCTTTTACTTTTACATATCAAAATCCGGCCTGCCCGGACTGCGATATGCATGCAGAGTTCTGTCTCTTAATATGCCCGGATTTTGTCGGATATGCTCTTTCCATTTTAGCTGACTGCATCATAAAATTCAACCTTAAATTTTATGTTTGCCACTCGACTTTCCTGCTGCTTTCCAGTATAATGTGGATATCGGAGCAGAATGTTTCGTTGATGTTCTGCTTATGGATAAGGGAGGTTTTCGAAATGATATATTTTAGAAGTGATTATAGTCTCGGTGCTCATCCAAAAGTCATGGAAGCTTTAATGGAAACGAACATGGAGCATACAGATGGATATGGCGAAGATAAGTTTTCCTATGAAACGGCGGATATGATCCGTGAAATGATCGGAAAACCGGATGCACACATCCATTTCATGGCAGGCGGCACTCCGACCAACACGATTACCATTGCAGCAGCACTCCGCCCCTATGAAGGAGTTATTTCTGCAGATACCGGCCATATTTATGTGCACGAAACCGGCTCGGTAGAAGCCAACGGACACCGGGTCTTCGCAGCTCCGACAACTGACGGCAAACTGACGCCCGCTGCTGTAGAAAAAGTTTTGCTGCATCACGAAGATGAACACACTGTCATCCCGAAAATGGTCTATATTACCCACCCTACAGAAAATGGCGGTCTTTACACCAAAGCGGAGCTTACGGCGCTTCATGACTGCTGTAAGGAACATGGGCTTTATCTTTATATGGATGGTGCCAGACTTGGGACTGCACTGACATGGCCGGGAAACGACCTTGAATTAAAGGATATTGCTGACATGGTTGACGCATTTTATATCGGAGGCACGAAGATTGGTGCTTTGTTCGGAGAAGCCCTGATCATTCTCAACGATGCGATCAACGACCATTTCCGTTACATGGTAAAAAGAGCCTGCGCCCTGCTGGCAAAGGGCAGACTGATTGCAGTTCAGCTGAAAGCGCTTCTTGAGGGTGGCGAAGATTCTCTGTATTATCAGCTTTCCCGTCATGAAAATGACCTTGCGATCAAATTAGCACAGGGAATTACGGGGGCAGGCTACAAGCTGTGGCTTCCGCATCAGACCAATCAGGTTTTCGTTATCATGCCGAATGATCAGATCAAAGAACTGGAAAAAGATTTCTTTTTCTACACCTGGTGTCCGTATGACGAAAACAATTCTGTGATCCGCCTTGTTATCAGCTGGGGTTCTACCGAAGATGATGTTCAGGCATTTCTTCATGCGATTTAAGAATTGATAAATGTTCAGGCAGGCGGCTTCCGTCATATTTTTACGGATCCGCCTGCTTTTATTTTGATAATTTTTTTGCTTTTTCCGGTGCTTTCTGCTGTTATCATCTTCTCTATTTTCTATTTTCGTTCTCTCATTCTTCAAATTTCCGTCCGCTGCTTTTATACGTTTTCATCAGTTTTTCCAGCCGCTCATTACATCCCCGTTCTTTTTCATAGATTTCCTTTTCATGCAGCGTCAGTTTATCAACATCTTTTATATGTGCTTTTACCGGTTTGGGCAGTGCTATGTAATAAATCAGCGGCGATACCAGCAGGCAGTCAGCTAGAATCCAGCTAACCAATGCCAGCACGATCATCCCGTCAGAAACACCTGCACCCATGCACAAGAAGCAAATGGTTACCATTCCCAACAGGAATGCCAGGCTTGTTGCATAAAACTTTTCCAGCTTACAGACAACCTCCCTGAGTCTTTCATCATACCAGACGCTGCGAAGACTTGGGAAAACATATTTGGCGCCGCGAAACTGCGTGTTTGCAAGATATACGCAGGCACGGAAATCGTCAAGAAACATTGGTTTTTCATGGTGTTCTTTCATATTCTACACTCTCCTTTTCATAATTTTTCCCTTTATGTGTTGAAGTCGTGAGGGCGGAAAGCATTCCGCATTCTCTAAATCTTGCAATCTTCTTACAAATTCATGCTACTCCTTGTATTTCTTCTTTTTTTCCTTTATAATAGTGTTAAATATTAACACTTTTTTGACGCACAGAGTTTGCACTGGGGCAAATATATGAGGGGCACAGCCAATATCCATTTTGAAGTTTCTTTTCGGCTCGTCCTCGCCTTGCAGCTATCTCGGCTGTCAAATTTCAACTGACCTATTGAATTTAAAGGAGAATCTATGTATAGAACAGACGGTTATCGTGTAAGAACCAATGACGCCATGTATGAACTGGTCCCGCATATCATGCCGAAACGGTATGATGCTTCCAACTCCATCATGCAGCAGATTGACCTGGCTCCGCTTCAGGACTACATCAGAAAAAAACGCAGACAAGGAATCA
>CAKQVC010000185.1 GCA_934277655.1 uncultured Clostridia bacterium | reverse complement strand
TTCACCTACGGCTATAAGGGTGAACTGCACGAGATCAAGCTGACATTTTCACCAGAGGACTTCCCTCACCTTGCTGGATTCCACTACCTGAAAGATATTGCCCTTCCCCGGTATAGCCCGCGCAAAACAGTGGATATGATTCTATCCGGCAAGATCACCTACGACAAGGTAAAGAAGGGTACACTCTATCAGGAGTATGTGAAACCGCGTCTGCTGGCACTGGTGCGGTTGAAAGAAACACTGGAACAGGAGTTCGATTTGTTTTCCTATATGCCCCAGTTCTATCCGTTCGTGACCAAAATCAAAGCGGATTACTTGATTTCCAGCCAGATTGAACCAACTGCCTTTGTATTCATTATCCGTGAATCCCTTTCCGGCAATGCGATATGTGACTTTCTGTGTTGTTCTGCTTTTGAAGAGAGCGGTCGCGACTACCGCGCAAACCAACGTCCCCGAACCCTCCTGAAGAAGGAGCGTGTACATATCGAAACACAGGACACGGTGGTTCTGTATGACCGCTTGTCGAAGGCAGGGGAATAAGTTTGACTAAATAAAAATGCCTAACCATGGCAGGTGCTTTGCAATGGTTAGGCGTTTTAAAGATACAATATGGTGGTATAAAGATGATTTTGTTAAAGAGAATCAATAGCTGAAAGCAGTGTTTTGGCGTACTGCTTTGCGGTGTCTTCCAAAATACTTTGCCTGATCCCAAAAATCCAGAATATAAGCAAGATAATGTTGAAAGAGAATGCGAGATAATTCCTCATTGGTATTAAGGAAAGATTTTTAAAGTAAAGTAATGAATATATGGCGACAAAAAGACCCAATACTATGCATGAAACAATTCCAAGTGGTTTGCATGAAACAAGAGTCTTATAGAACCCGTAGTTGATATTTTCTTCTATGACTAGAGGGGAATTCCTGGTTTTTTCCCTTAAATACCGAACCGCACTTTCGCAGCATTGACGAAAACCTTCACTATCATTAGGGGATTGAAAAGCTGCAAATGCCACATTTGTTTTAACGAGGATGTTATAGTAGCGCTTTTTTGTGACAGGGTTAAGTGTATTGTCGTGAGGTAGGAGAAACTCTACAGCATAGTTTTTGAAAGCAACTCTCTTCTGACAAATATATCTTTGAAAAATTGGAAGGCAGTTGGTAAACGCCAAAAGAATTGCAACCAAAACAGAGGATGAGATAAATGAGAACAATTCATCAAAGCATAGAAATACGGTAAGCACAAGGGGAGCAAAAATTATAATGCTACTGCTTAGACGTACACGAATATTATAAGAGTCAAATAAATCTAATTTCATATACTCTCCTTATAAGAGCTGCTTATACGCTGCGTGGATGCGTTTTTCTATGGCCCCAGGTGTGTTGTAGAAACAAAGCTCGGCATCGGAAATATCAAATTGAAATCCATAAGGAATGCCGCTTCGTAGCGGACACAAATCCTGACAAAAATTAGGAACATATATTTCACAGTCACGAGCAAATTTTCTGAAAATGTTCCCAAAACAGCTAGTGATAACAACACGACGTTCAGGGAGCTGATGGATATGCGAAAGCATGTACTCCCAAACAAAGTTTGTATGTCCGGTGATGAAAAGTATATTGGAATAATTCCTTCCTAGCGGAACAAGGACAATAAAGTTTCCCTCTGATTTTGTTGGAACAAAATACAGATGGAAGATGTCATACAAATAGGTTTGACGAGCATGCAGTTCTTTGAACTGGCTCTGATGTAGTAAATACCTCATAATCAAAACCCGTAGAAATAGGAACGAACAGGATAAGTGGTGCCAAAGGAGGAAGCTGTGCAAGTCTGGTCTCCGTTTTCCGTATAGAAAATCACATGTCCACGAGGATGCATGGCTTTCAAATTATCAGAACCACCGTTTGAGTTTCCAGTATTATCAGAAACATAGTAAATAGTACTATTATTTTTGCAGGCAAAAATCTTCTCGGCTTGTTCTAGTTTTCCATGATGAGGAAGCTGAATAGCAGAATGTGACTTTACTGAATCTTCAATCGCAGTAAAACTACTGTCGCCGGTGAGCAATAAACGATTACCGGAGCCAAAATCGACAGATAGCTGAGTGCTGACAGCATTTACAATTGTTTCCTTGTCGATAAGGTCACTTTCTCGACTATCAATCCTTTTAGCAACGGCATTTAAAGAGTATTCTTTTCCTGGACCTGGAATAGAAACTCCTGCAGATACCGCAGTATCGGTAAAAATGTCTTTAAGCTCCACTTGTGCAGACAGCGAATAGATATTGTTATAAATTTCCGCAATCCGATTGGCGATGGATTCCCGCGTGCGACGTTTATCGTTGACCCGATCCAAAAGCTCATCTTTGTACTTTAGCAAGAGAAGAGTGTAGACTTCCGAAAGAACACCATGTTCAATTAGGTAGGGGATTCCATCGAAGTGATCGGCATCGTTATGAGATAGTACTAACTTTGCTTTTTTGAAGCCGTGAGTATCCATATACTGAACAACCCGGCGTGCGTGTTCTTCGCAACCACAGTCGTAGATGACTAGTTCGGTGCCGCTATCCAGAAGGATGCAGTCGCCATTGTTTTTACTGGAATCGGAATAATTGCGTGCGCTAAAAAATCTTACAACCATAAATTAAGCTCCTTATAAATAGTTGTCCGGGCACCTAAAAGGAATTCCTCAGGTGCAGTGATGGCAACGGCACGAAAAACGGTGCAATGCCGCAACCGAGCATGACTTGCCAGAAAATTCCGATTGCAGGAAGGCTTGATTTATGGTATAATGCCAATGATATAGAAGTATCAAGCCGGCAATCCGTTGGAATAGCTGGGAAAGAAGACGCCCTGGCAGGCGTCTTTTTTCATGCCCGAAACGGAAGGTTGGCACTTGGAGAGTCCAAGTGCTAACCCCTTGTCTGCATTGTACCTCCAAAAGAAATGATTGTCAAGGCTTTTCGGAAAATAATTAGTAAAAATGAGAATATGCTCATCGAAATGACGAGTTAAATTCACACAAAGCAAGATTAAGACTTGAAATTTCGGGCAAGGTGTGAGATACTGGTGGCAAAGGAGAGAGTACAATGTTTACGAAGATAACACTGGAGAACTTTCGATCATTTGACCACATTGAGTTGGATTTAACGGAAAAAGGAAATACGGCCAAGCATCTTGCTATTCTTTACGGAGAAAATGGTGCGGGCAAGTCCAACTTAATGTCTGCTTTTGTTCTGCTGCCAGAACTGACACGCACAATGGATGCGAGAGCGGCCTATGAACGCATTTTAGCGCAAGGTGCTATTTTCCAAGATGAAAATATGGAAAAGGAAATGCGGGAGCACATACGACAAAGGTTACGTGATATGTCTGCCATCATTAAAGATTACCAAATGGCTGATTGTGAAAATCCTATTATTGCCGAATACGAATTTAATATTGATGGAAATAACGGCTGCTATCGAGTGGAGTTTGGGCAAGATGAAATTCTTCATGAACGGCTGGAATTTGTTCTTAACCGTCGCCGCGGACTGTATTTTGATTGTAGCGTTACAGGCATCAATATAAATGATTCAATTGTCGAAAAAGAGCAGGGAAAGGAATTTTTGACAGATGTAAAAGAAATGGCAAAACGCTATTGGGGAAAACATTCGCTCCTGGCAATTTTAATTTACGAGATGAAGGATAAATCCAATTCGTTCGGACGTGATAACATAACAGAGAATTTCAATGTGGTTCTGAATGAATTCCGAAATTTATCTTGCACGGTATCTATGGGAGACAAAAGTTGGGAAGGTCTACACGCACAATTGAAGGTTTTGAATCAGCCATTGTCGGGTAAAATCTCTCTCAAACGAGAACATGAACTTGATCAAGTAGAAGCATTTTTTTCACATTTCTTTGCAATGTATGATCCAAGTATTCGTTGTGTCACCTACGAAAAAGAGTATGTGGGTGAGCTGATTTACTATAAGTTGATGGAAGAAAAATATATTGCCAATAGCTATCGCCGCATAGAATTCAAACGGGAATCAACAGGTAATCGACAGTTACTAAGAATATTGTGCTATTTGCTGGTAGCGTGCATGGGAAAAACTGTAATTTTAGATGAAGCAGAAGCGAATATTCATGACTTGTTGTTTCAAAATCTGTTAGAGACGATTCAGCCTATGATTAAGGGACAGCTAATTATGACGACTCACAATACCATGCTGATGGAGGCAGACTTTGCAAGAACTGCGACTTATATTTTGCAAATGAATCCGGAATTTCCATGGGATAAACAGATAAAGTGTATTACAGATTATAAAAAGCGTACCTATGCAACCAACAATATCCGTAATAAATACTTGAATCGAGAATACGGTGGAGTGCCAGAATTGAAAAGCACAGAATTACGAGAACTATTAGAGAAAATGTGCGAATAATTGGCGCAATAAAGAAAATCCCCTGTTTTTCACATGGCGTAGCACATTGTGGAAAACAGGGGATTTTAATGATGAAGATTTAATCTTCTAATCTGCCGTGGTCGCAACTGAGGGAAAGATAATGCTCTATCTCACCACCCAGCACAAGCTGTGCATACTCCAATGGCTTGTTCCACAGAAGCCAGTCCAGCTCTGCCCGCTGTGCCGGGGTGTTGCCATACTCGTCCTCCACGGCGATGCAGTCGATGGCAAGAGTGGTGCCATCCTCGAACCGGGCTTCCACCC
>CAKQVC010000184.1 GCA_934277655.1 uncultured Clostridia bacterium | reverse complement strand
GTGCAATGGGTCAGTTTTTTGCTTGTTATCTTTCCAGACAGGAAATGAAGACCATGGATCCGTATGATATTTTTAAGGGGATTTATAAAACATATATTTCCGGGATTCAGGAAAACAGTGACATTATCCGTCCTGCATTTAGTGCGGCTGATATCATCAAGAATAAGGAAGAAGGGTTCATGTCCGCATTCCTGACCATCGAAGATGGCGTTTTCGTTGATGGCAAGATTGAACGGATCCAGGAAGTTTATGACATGGGTGTCAGACTTATCACACTGATGTGGGGTTTCCCGAATTCCATAGGTTATCCTTGCTATGATGACCCACAGGAAAATGCCCAGGGACTGACTCCTTTCGGTCTGGAAGTTGTGGATAAAATGAATGAGCTTGGTATGATCATCGACGTTTCCCATATGTCAGAAGGTGGATTCTACGATGTCGCAAAACACAGCAGAAAGCCTTTCGTTGCTTCTCATTCCTGCGCAAAAGCACTTTGTCCGCACAAGCGTAACCTGACAGATGACCAACTGAAAGTTCTCGGCGAAAAAGACGGAGTTGTGGGCATCAACTTTGAATCTTCTTTCTTAAAGGAAGGTTCCCACTATGCAACCATCGACCAGATCATGACACACATGGATTATATGATTAATAAGGCCGGTATCGACCATGTTGGATTCGGTTCTGATTTTGACGGAATTGATTCTGCCGGCGAACTTGAAAATTACTCCGGTTTCGACAGGATCCTTGCAGAGATGGAAAAACGTTATACTTACGACGAAATTGACAAAATCTTAAACGGAAATGTTTTAAGTGCAATGGAAGCAATCATCGGCAAGTAAAAGCCGTACTACATAATTATCTTTCTTCATAAAATTGTCAAAACGACCGCAGTCGGATGAAATTCATCACGAGCCTGCGGTCGTTTTGTTTTATTTTTTGATCTTTATGATCGGTAATAAAGAAAAATCTTTATCTACATCATTTTGACCATGATCTGCACGCATACTTACACTGTTTCAGTGCTGTCTTTGCAATCAGTTTTCCATCTTTATCATAAACGCGAACCTGTGCTTTGTAGAAATACTTCGTGCCTTTCTTTCCGGTTGTATTCGTATACGTACCTGTCTTCTTCGTTACGGCTGACTGATATTTTGCAGCCTTTTTCGTTGAACGGTAGAAGTGATATTTTACGGTATAACCCATATCCTGCATTTCTTTGATTGCAGTTTTTGTCTCAGCATTCATCTGCAGGCTGACTTTGACATTGCTCTTAGCCGTCTTCACAGAACGTGCCTTCAGGCTGAACTTTGCAATCAGTGCTTTAACCTTTGCAAGTGCTTCTTTCTGATTCTCTTGCAGCTGATCGTCTTTGCTTGGGTCATCCTGTTTTGTATCGTCTTTTCCAGGTGTCACCGGTGTCCAACTGCCTGTGTTGGAATCCTTTGTGTAATCCTCTACATAGTAAAGTTTTACAGTATCTCCGGTTTTAAGCTTGTAGTCCTGTATTCCAACCTCCGGAAGGCTGCCGTTTACTGTATACATCCATCCGCTCTTCGGGCCTTTATCGCTTGCAGCAAGTGTCTCGCTGCCCTTCGTAACTGATGTGATATAGTTATTTTCAGCACCGACACAGCTCATACCGGAATCTGCCATTGCTTTTTTGATCAAATCACATACTGTTGATCCTTCTGCCAGCGTATAGGATGATGCCAGCCACTGGGTATTTCCATCTGGGCAAATAGTCAGTGTAACATTCATATTCTTATTCCCACTTTCGCCGCTACCCGGTGTGCTTGGTATTTCTCCTGTTTTCCCTTCGCCTGTCGCACTGCCTGGTTCCTTGTCCGGATTCGGGTTTGGCTTCGGGCTTTCGGCTGCTGCTCCGGTTTTACCTGTATAAATGTTATAACTTGCCACACCGCTGTTCATCTTTTCAAGAACAACCAATGCGCGGAACCCCTGCTCGGTTGCTAATGCCTGTGCTTTTTCGCCTGCCGTCCCGTCTGCATAAGCAGAAGTAAATCCGTTCTGTCCGGAATTCACATAAAGCGACAGTGCATCAGCAAGGCTGCTGCCGTTTTTCTTAAATTCCTTCGGATTGATACCGTACGCTGCAAGACCTGTGATGACCATCGCATCTGTATTGACATTACCGAAAGAGCCGTTTTCTCCCTGTGCTTTTGCCAGACCAGCAAGAGCTTTCGTGATAAAGTCTTCTGCTTCGGTCTTCACGCCATAAGGGTCTTCGGTTGCCTTTGCAAAACGTGCAAGCGCCGCTAACGCCGTACCTGTCGTATCAATGTCATCATAAGATTTTCCCCAGTAAGCACCCTGACAAAGTCCATTTGCAGCCTGGCTGTCAGTCAGGAGCTTGACAAGCTGCTGCACCTGTGCAGCTGTTAAACTGACATTTCCTTGTTCATCTGCCAGCAGAATCCAAGGTGCCGTGTAATAGGACACGTTCATGCTCATTGCCTGCAATTTAGCCGCATTGTTGTAAGTCTGTCCACCATACGGGGTCAATGCTTTCGTATCAACGCCCAACGTCCCTAAGATCAATTCGCCTTTCGCACGGTCAGCAGCCAATGCGCTGTTCTGTGCGAGTGCATTGATAGTCAGGTTCAGGTAGTTTTGCTTTGCGGCTTCCTGTGTCGTTATAGTCTTGCCAGCAAGCTGTGCATAAGCTGCCATGTCAAATACAACCCATTCGTCAGATTTTCCTACGTAACTTGCTGCAATCGTATCAATCAATGCTGCCATCTGATCCGCTGCCGGGTAGATTACCACACTGATTGGTTTCGAAATCGTCAAGCCACCCTTGCTGAGTGTCAGAGTTGCTGTTTCCGTAACCGCTGCACCGCTTTCATTTTTCTTTGCAAGCTTCAAAGTATTGCCTGTTGCAGTCAGATAGCCCTGCTGTATATCATCTTGGGACTGTGTGATGACCACAGTTATAGCTGCATCTGCCTCTGTGCCATCTTTCAATCCCTGCAAAGTCGTACCAACTGCTGTTGTTGCTGATACTGTAATCGTATCTGCATATTTACCCAGTTCCTCGATCAGAGTCGTATCTGCTGCAATCGGATTCGTTCCGCTCAGATAAGGCAAACCGTTATTTTTATCCGGATCAATTGTCCAGCCGCTTCCAAGCTTATCCAGCATTGCCTCGCGTTCGGTTTCATTCGACACAAGATTTGTACCCGGCTTCGTTCCTGCTGCGCTGTCTGCCTCTGCATAGCAATCCTTCATGTTAGAGGAAGCAATCGTGCCCTTTCCGTAAAGACCGAATTCTTTGCCTTCAGCTCCAACAACCTTGCCGGCATTATAGCAGCCTTTCATGGAAGGCTTGCAATTATCCCCGGTCTGTGAGCCTGCGTTTCCTAAAAGTCCTGCAGACTGTACGCCCGGTCCGTATACAGTACCGGCATTATAGCAGTTTTCCAACTGCACACAGTTCTTATTACCGCCAACCAGACCACCAATTGTAGTATTGGCATCCGAGCCAGTGCTCACGATATTGCCTGCGTTGTAGGAATTTTCAATGACCAGCTTGTGGTCTTCCCATTTATATTCGATACCATCTTCATATCCGCCGATCAGACCACCAACGCCTTCGCATCCTCTTGCCAGCGCCGATACATTGACTGCACTGCCACAGTTCCTGATGGTTACGTCGCCGATTGCATAACCTGCCAGACCACCGACTCTTGCATATGGTTCTGCACAGTATACCTGTCCCTTTAAGGTCAGATTCTCTACCGTCGCATTGTCAAGACAGCCGAAGAATCCGTAGTAAGTTCTGGCGTTCGTTACGTTCAGCCCGCTGATCGTATAGCCCGCACCGTCAAAATGACCTCTGAACGGAGACGTCCAGCTCGGACCGATCGGCGTCCAACTCATATCTTGCAAAACGATATTGCTGCTCAGTTTGACATGACCTTCCACATACTTTTTCACGCCGCTGTTGACCTGCTGCGCGAAATACACCAGCGCATCTTTGCTGTCGATAACAAATGGCTTTGCCGCGCTGCCGTCTCCTGTCACACCGTCCAGCGTCACTGTAACCGTCTGCACCGCGTTCGCTACTGTGAACGCACCTGTCTTTGTGATGCAATCCTCTGCCGTGACTTCATAGCTGTAAGTGCCATTGCACAATGCATAAGTCAGATCGCTTCCCTCCTGCGGCTGATAAACTTTTTCACCGCGGAAAACTTTTACGCTCGGTGTTTTCTCTCCGCTTTTGACATCAAAGGTCACATTGTATTTGGGCGATTCGGTCATTGTGACTGTAAGCTTACTATCGGATACCGGAACAGTAAAGGTTCCGCTTGCAGTCTCATATTCTTCTGCAGTTGCCTCATAATAGTAGCTGCCTTCTTTCAAAGCATAGGTATAAACGCCGTTTTCTGCAGATTTTGCCTGCATCAAAGTGCCGGTCGCATCACTGCCCTTGTACACAGCCAGACTGGTGTCTTCTGATCCCTTTACGGTAATCACAGTATCCGCGACCTTGTTCGGCAGCGTGATCGTCACGGACTTATCTGTTTTACCGACAATCAACGTGCCGATTGCTTCATCCTTATCTGCACGACTGGTTTCTGCTGTATAGGTATACTTACCTTCCGCAAGGGATGCCGTGAACACGCCTTCTCCAGCGACAGTCATGTCTGTGGCATTACCATCCTTCGTCAGCGTTACCTTATCTGCGCCATCTGCTGTTACGGTAACCGTGTGCTGTGCATTACCAAGAGTTGTCAGCCAGGAAGGCACCGGATAACCATCGAAATCTGTGCTTATTGTGAACCCATCCGGCTGCAG
>CAKQVC010000183.1 GCA_934277655.1 uncultured Clostridia bacterium | reverse complement strand
GAACAGGTAGGGAAAAAAGGTATCGTCCGAGATAAAAATGTACATCGACAGGTTATTGAAAATGTGGCAGAATACGCACTACAGAGTGGGCTTCAGCCGCAGGGACTGACATTCAGCCCGGTAACCGGCGCAAAGGGAAACATAGAGTATTTAATGTTTCTTTCAAAGAAGACAGAAGAAGGACAAACACTTCGTCCAGAAACCGTTGAACAAATTGTTAACGCCTCCCATGAGGAGTTAGAATAGAAAAGCCGGAAGGTTTTTCAGGTATCAGAGAACTGTCTGTACTTACAGGAACTCTCTGAATGCCAAAAAATAAAAGATGTTAATTTTAAAGAGTAAAAGGAGAACACCAAAATGAAACTATCAAAAAAGATTCAGGATATGGAACTTTCCCCAATCAGAAAATTTGTTCCATATGCAGATGCAGCAAGGGCAGCAGGAAAGAAAGTATACGGATTAAATATCGGACAGCCTGATATTAAGACTCCGAGAGCATTCTTTGATGCAGTAAAGAATTTCGACCAGGAAGTTCTTGCATATGCAAACTCTCAGGGTATTCCGGAACTTCTGGAAGCACTGGTTGGATACTACAAGAGAATTGGTCTTAACTTCGAAAAGAAAGACCTTCTGGTAACAACAGGTGGTTCTGAAGCTATTTCCATGCTGATGACAGCACTGCTGGATGACGACGATGAAGTTATCATGGCAGAACCTTTCTACACAAACTACAAGACATTCATCAAAGCTGCAGGCGGTAAGCTGGTAGGCATTCCTACAACTGCAGAAGAAGGATATCAGTATGCAGTAAAGGAAAAGATCGAAGCTGTCATCACTCCGAAGACAAAAGCAATCTGCATCATTAACCCAGGCAACCCTACAGGTAAGGTTTTGACTCACGATGAAATGAAGCTTATCGTTGATATCGCATTAGAGCATGACCTGTATATCATTGCTGACGAAGTATACAGAGAATTCGTTTACGATGGAAAAGCTATGGATACTTTCGGTTCTTTCCCGGAAGCAGCTCAGAATGTTGTTATCGTAGACTCCATCTCCAAGAGATTCTCTGCATGTGGTGCAAGAATGGGTTCCATCGCTTCCAAGAACGAAGAATTAATGGGCAACTTAATGAAGCTCTGCCAGGCAAGACTTTGCAGTGCAACCTTAGACCAGATCGGTGCAGCAGCTCTGTATAACCTGGATCCATCCTACTTCGATGATATTAAGAAGGAATATGAACACAGAAGAAACGTTGCAGTAGAGGCCTTAAACGAAATTGAAGGCATTCAGTACGGCGTTCCGGAAGGCGCATTCTATATTACCTGCAAACTTCCTGTTGATGATGCAGAAAAATTCCTGATGTTCCTGCTTACTGAATTCGATGTCAACGGGGAAACATGCATGTTCGCTCCTGCAGGTGGATTCTTCACAAACCCTGAAGCAGGCAAGTCCGACATGCGAATTGCTTATGTTCTGAAAGCAGAAGATATGAAAGCCGGAATCAACATCATCAAAGAAGGTATCAAGGCTTATAACGCAAGATAGTTTACATTTTACACATATACATTTTATCAAAGACAAAAAAGACAAAGGAGATTTTATATGAAGTTATCGCCAATGATGCAGCAATATATGGACATTAAAGAGCAATATAAGGATTGTATTCTGTTCTTCAGGCTGGGTGACTTCTATGAAATGTTCTTTGAAGATGCGAAAATCGCATCAAAGGAATTAGAATTAACATTGACCGGAAAGGCTTGCGGCCAAGAGGAAAGGGCGCCCATGTGTGGCGTTCCTTTCCATGCGGCCGAAAGCTACATCGCAAAGCTTGTGGAAAAAGGATACAAAGTTGCAATTTGCGAACAGACCGAAGATCCGGCACAGGCAAAAGGCATTGTCAAAAGAGAAGTGATCCAGGTGGTAACGCCGGGAACACTGACTTCCCAGACGATGCTTCATGAAAAAGAAAACAATTATCTGGCTGCAGTTTATGCGGATGAGACCACAATGTCTGTAGCCTATTGTGATATATCAACGGGAGAATTATACCTGACCGAGTACACAGGTCAGGATATTTTTTCGACCTTATTAAACGAACTTGTAAAAATCAAAGCGAAAGAAATTATTCTAAATGAAAACTTCTCTCTTTATTATCCGACAGAAGAAGTAAAGCAGATCACTGAAGCATATTTGACGATTCTGCCGGAAACTTATTACGCAGAAAAAGCATGTCAGGATGCTGTGAAAGCACAATTCCACGCTATTTCACTGACTGGACTGGGACTGGACTTTCGGCCATCTGCGGTGCTTGCTTTGGGAGCACTTCTCTGCTATCTGTTAGAAACTCAGAAACAAAATCTGAAACACATTACCCAGATTAATTTGTACGAAATCGGCATGCACATGGCTTTAGATAAAGCTACCATCCGAAACCTCGAAATTACAGAAACTTTGTATGAAAAGAAGGTACAAGGCTCGCTTCTCGGTGTCCTGGATAAAACACATACTGCTATGGGAAGCCGAAAAATGCGGCAGTGGCTGAGAGAGCCTTTAAATAATGCTGATGAGATCAATCAAAGACTGGATGGAGTAGAAGAACTTTATAATGATTTATTGACTAGAAACAATATCAAAGAAAATTTGAAGCACATCTATGACTTTGAACGACTTACGGGTAGGATCGCCTGCGGGAATGCCAATGGCAGAGATTTAATTTCTTTAAGAAACTCAATCTCTGTGCTGCCGGAGATCAAATTTGACCTGCAGACTCTTTCTTCGCCGATCATGCAGTCCATCTGCAAAAGCATTGACTGCCTGGATGATATCTATAAAATTATTTCAGATGCGATCTGTGAAGAACCTCCATTTACTATTAAAGAAGGGGAGTTGATCAAAGAAGGGTTTTCGGAAGAGCTGGATAACTTAAAGTTTTCTATCAAAGATGGAAAGACCTGGATCTCTAATCTTGAGAGCAGTGAAAGAGAAAGAACCGGAATTAAAAATCTGAAAGTTGGATATAATCGCGTCTTTGGGTATTATCTAGAGGTAACGCGGTCTTACTTCGATTTGATTCCGGATAATTATATTCGAAAACAAACTCTGGCAAATGCGGAACGATTTATTACACCAGAACTGAAAGAAATGGAAAATCTGGTTCTTAATGCCCAGACGAAAATCAATCAGCTGGAATATGAACTTTTTGTGCAGGTCAGAGATTATATACAAAACTATATTCCCGTCATCCAAAAAACATCATCAGCCATTGCAGAACTGGATGTACTGGTATCCTTTGCTCAGACCAGTGAAAAAATGGGGTATGTGAAACCGGTTGTGGATGATTCTCTGGAGCTGGAAATCGTGAAAGGAAGACACCCTGTTATCGAACAAATGGTGCCGGATGGATTATTTGTATCCAATGATACATTTCTAAATGATACCGATGCCAGCATGTTATTAATCACAGGACCGAATATGGCGGGAAAATCTACCTATATGCGGCAGACTGCGCTTATTGTACTGATGGCACAGGCAGGCTGCTTTGTTCCGTGTGAATCTGCCAGAATCGGTGCCTGTGACCGTATTTTTACTCGTATCGGGGCATCAGATAATCTGGCACAGGGACAGTCAACTTTCTTTGTTGAAATGAGCGAACTTTCTTATATCCTTAACAATGCAAAGAAGCGCAGCCTGATCATCCTGGATGAGATTGGAAGGGGAACCAGCACCTATGATGGCCTTTCCATTGCATGGGCTGTCTGCGAGTATTTATGCAACGCAGACACACACATACGAACGCTGTTTGCGACACATTATCATGAGCTTACAGCATTGGAGGAGCAGATTCCGGGCGTACGCAACCTGAATGTAGATGTAGCAGAAGAAAATGGAAATATTGTTTTTCTA
The DNA here is from genome assembly GCA_934277655.1 of uncultured Clostridia bacterium. GTDB lineage: Bacteria > Bacillota > Clostridia > Peptostreptococcales > Anaerovoracaceae > CAG-238. Next base: position 919 of record CAKQVC010000183.1, on the reverse strand, counting down.
CATAAAATTGTAAGGGGATCCGCAAGTAGGAGTTATGGTATCCATGTTGCGAGATTGGCAGGCATTCCTGAAATTCTTTTAGACAGAGCCGAGAATAAATTGAATGAACTGGAACGAGAAGAAAAGACCGCAGCAGATGTTTTGCGTAGTGAAAATGAGAACTCCGAACCTGCGGGCAGCAGGAAAGAAAAACGTAAGAGTGTTGCTGCAGAACCTGCTTCTGCCTGTGAAGATGAAGTGCAGCTTTCCATGTTTTCGACAAAGCATGACAAGGCTATAGAAATGCTGCGAAATCTGGACTTGATGGAAATCACGCCATCCAGGGCGATTGCGGCTTTGGAGCAGTTGAAAGAATCTTTGGAATAACACCAGCACAGTTTGAGAAAAAGAAAAAAAGGAATGTCTTTTATCAGAACCCCTTGACTTCGACAGAAAGCAGCATTATAATAATTTCTGTCAATTACATATTTAATCTAACCAGTGCTTCTTCGGAAGGTAATAGGAAACCGGGTGTAAGTCCCGGACGGTCCCAGTCACTGTAATGGAGGATTCACCTGCAAGATACCATTGAGGGTATGCCCCTTGAGAAGGTGCAGTGTGGAAATGATCCCAAAGTCAGGAAACCTGCTGGTCAAGAGTTTGATAGGAGCTTCTGCTGAGAGTATTCATCAGACAAGGATAACTGTATGAAACGGTTTTGGATGCATGGTAATGATGCATGTTGATTCGATGGAATGCAGGGAACTAATGTATCAAACTCTTGCTTATCTTGTTTAAGCAAGAGTTTTTTTACTCTTAGAACTGTTAGATTAAATAAAAATCAAAGCAAAGAAAGAGAGGAAAAAAAGCAATGAACAAAAAGAAATTTTTATCATTAGCTTTGACTGTTGCACTGACAGCAACGATGGGAACTACATCC
>CAKQVC010000182.1 GCA_934277655.1 uncultured Clostridia bacterium | reverse complement strand
ATGGTATTACTTGCGATCGGGAAAATCGGTCCCAGCCATGGGTTTTTGCGCCCGATCCAGTAGGTCCCCAGCGCTCCCAGGAAGGTCGCAAAGGCTCCGAATACAATGTCCCAGACTGCCGCTCCTGTCAGCAGATTCGCCAGCAGACAGCCGATCGTAAGCCCCGGAACTGCTGCCCAGGTAAAGACCGGAAGAATGGTCAGTGCTTCCGAAATCCGGATCTGGATTGCTCCGCTTGCAAGTCCCGCTGCGTTGGCGATCATTGTCAGCACAACATAAAGCGCCGCGATAACAGCAGCGCGTGTCAGGTTTAATGTTTTGTTTGTCATTTTTATTTCTCCTTTAGTTTTGTTTAAAGTGAGGAAGGTCTCGAACTCACTTTTTTATTTTTGAAAAAGATCAGTCTCCGGCAAGTTTGCCTTCCAAAAATCTTCTTCTATATTTGAGAACAGCGTAATCGCTGATTCTGCCTACATAAATCGGATCGAAGATTCCGCCTGCGATTCCGACGATAAACTGTCCCTGCAGGAATTTTGTATAGATCATTTCTGCAGAAAGGGCTTCTGATGTTGCTTTCATCTGCTCTTTTTTTGTGATTGTCCAGCACTCCGGCTCCATGCAGTCGCCTGCCAGCACAATCTGATGGATATCTTCATTCAGACTTTCGTCTTTATTTATAAATTCTTCTTCGTCACACATCGCAGTTTCGATAATCTTCAGGATAAAGATTTTTTCTTCATCACTGTCATACTCATAGCCATAGCTGAGTGCAATTTCATAGATGCTCTTCAGCACCATCGTTATGAACAGCGGGATATCCGGGATTCCCAGACCTACAATTCCCAGACCTACGCCTTCCACGCTGGAAATCGCCAGGTTCATGGCCTTTGCAGATTTCGCCTGTTTTGTAAACTGTCTTGCCGTTTTTTTATCTGCCTGGATCTCGTTTGCATAAGTATTGACTTTAAAGTCTGTTTCTCTTTTCTTCTTATTATATGTCTTTTCGATGATACTCGTTCCCTTTTCGAAGATCAGCTCGAATGCTTTAAAAAAAGCTGTATTCAAAGTTCCACTGAGTTTCTCCGGTACAAACCGGTCCAGTTTTTTTACGAGTACCGAAGTTGGGCCTTCTTTTCGTTTAGCTGTAAATTTAGCCTCGCGCTTTAACAAGTCGTCCCATTCCTTTTCCCATGGTGTTTTTTTCCTGAAAATTGCCATTTTAATTCCCCCAGTTCTGCTTCGACATCTTTCCGAAAAATTCCAAAATGAAAATGAATATGAATATGCAGAAAAAAGGCTGATCGTAGTTCCCGCCGGAAGCAGCCGACACTTTTCTTATTTTCTTCCAATGTTTCTGCATCCACAATAATAATGAAATATTGTACCACTTTTTTTATGTTCGGGCAACAATTTTCCTTTATTTTTCGAATAATCTTGACACTCGTACGTGTCATATGTTATCATTCAGTTAGCACTGGCTAACCTTTTTGTAGCAAACCTCTCTGTTCAGATAACCGGCAATCTTTCTGTACAGATTATTTCCCAAGTATGGGTTAGCCTCTGCATTTATGTTTTTCGGCAATGCATCCGTGGAAACAGGTGCGCAGTCGAAAACTTTTTTTCGGCCTGAGTTAGTTCAGGCTAACCATTATACAGATCACAGGAGGAGAAATCTTTGAAAAAAACACACTCTAAATTCACAGCATTACTGCTCACGGCTCTTATGATCGTCAGCAGCTGGTCTATGCAGCTGACTGCATTTGCGGCAGCAGCCCCACCATCACAGATTGAATCTTGTATGATTTATAACGGTCTTTCCAGCGGTGGATTTGATATAAAATTCCCACTAAATTATAGCAGCTGGGCGGAATCTATCTCTGCAGTTTCTGTTGGAAACGTCGATTACTCTAAAATCAAATATTCATGGGACTATTCCCCGACAGGTCAGCAGTACCTTGTCAGAGCTTCTGATGCCGAACTTATCATCAGCGAAGGTTTTGACAGCGAAACCGCTGAATGCGTCATCAAAGCTGATGGCTATGACGACCTGACCTTAACGCTTGATAAAGCATCCCATACAGCTGTTATAAAAGACTCCACAGGCGGCTCCCATGAATCTGGTTCCGATGGCTCTGGTTCGGGAAGTAATCCTGGTGGGTCCGGTTCCGGCTCTGAAGGTGGCTCCGAAAGCGGTGGACAGACTCCCGGCGGTTCGGATAGTGGTTCCGGTTCTGAAGGTGGCTCCGGATCTGGAAGTGATCAGGGAAGCCAGCCTGTAGTACCAACCTTTACCATCGGTAAACCCGATTTTGGCGAATCAGGATATCTGATCCTGGTTCCGGATGCAGCGGATTATATTTCTACTATTACTGCTGTTGAAGTTAACCAGACTCCATGGACAGAACAATCCTTCAAACTGGCGCTGAACAGCACGCAATACTATAAAGATACGCAGGGAAACAGACTTCTCTTCGTTTCCCCGTCAGCAAGCAATGTATCACTAAAAAGCGGCGACATCATTACCATAAAAAGTTCTGCCTATCCCGAGGTCAGACTGAAGCTGACCTATACCGGATCTGCCGGAGCTTCCATTACGCCTGCAGATGAAACACAGACACCGGGAGACGAATATCAGCTTCACATCCGCCTCATCGGCAGTTTCGAGTCTGCTCTTGTCAATCAGACCGGATACGATGCGATCAGCGGAGCATCTACCAATATCACACAGAATAAAAACAGTAGTGCATCCGTTGAAGCGGCTCTTCTTCCGGAAGGACAAACACCGCAGAAAAGTGACTGGAAACCACTTGCAGATACACAGATTTCTGTAGATTCTTCCAAGTCTTCGGTTAATCTGGACCCCGCATCCGGTATGGCCGGTGTTTACTCGAAATATGACAGTTCCGTCACTCTGACAGGAACTCCTGCAAAAGCCGGAGTTTATCTGATCTCTGTTACGGTAACGGATGACCAGGGGCATACCGCAACCAGCAATACCCTGGACTTTCATATCTACACCGGAGACGAACTGCTTTGCGACGTACTGACATATGACAATTGCACACAGACAGCTGATGGCAAATATATGTACGACATGGAGCCATGGGCGATTCGCAATTTCGCCCCACTTATCGAGAAAGTTTTCGTTCCGAAAGATATCAAGGCATGGTATGGGTCCCATACTTCCGGCACTTACGGCCGCCTTGGCTATGCAATTCCTGCCGACCAGGCACCGACGCAGAAGCTTATCATTCCATCCGGCTGCACACTGACGTTTGTGAACATGGATATTCTCAGTAGTGTTGAAATCATCGTGGAAGACGGCGCAAAACTTATCCTTCGGGACTCTGTGGTTCAAGGCAGGGTTATGGTTCAGCATGGCGGCGTTTTTTCCATGAACTATGATGATTACAGCCAAAAGTTCCTGACCGGTGCTTCCATCAACGGTCAGCTCGTTCTGGAAGACGGTGCAGTGATCGAAAATGCAAAGATTTATTCCAATACAAACTTTATCCCGAATGGGAACTCTGCAAGAAAGAACATCAATCCAGTTGTTGTTGTCAACGGAAATGTACGCCTGAGAGGCCAGGTATTTATCCGCGGAGATGAAGCACCGACCGGTACTGACCCTGAAACCGGAAAAAGTTTCGCCGGACAGACTGCACTTCAGGTAAATGGCTCATTGATGCTGGAAGATGGTTCCGTCCTTGCTGCTTATGGCGGAGGAAAAGATGCTACGACATCAGTTGGAGGTGATGCCATCATCCTCGATAACGGTACTATTACCGGAAACGGTAAGCTCATTGCAGTCGGCGGCAGCGGACACTTCGACAACGGTGGAAACGCAGTCAGCGGTACTGGTACACTCTCCGTAAAAGATTCCTATCTGGAAGGCGGCGCATCCTATATACCGAAAACCGGCTGCAGCGGCGGATCAGCTCTCACGCAAGGCGTGCTTCTGTCCGGAAATACAAATCGTACATTGAACAACGGAGAATCTCTTAAAAACGGAACTGCTACTGATAGTATGACCTATTGGCGTGATATTACAGGAGAACCGGATCTTTCTCTGTATGAAGTGCCTCAAAATGCTCCGGGCGAAAATGGAGCCGGTGGAGTGACACCTCCTGCTCCCGGCGGAAATACTGGTTCTGGATCGGGTTCTGAATCAGGGTCTGGATCAGGCTCAGGTTCTGGAAATACGGGCGATTCTTCCGATGCGAGTGGCTCGGCTTCTACAAATAGCGGAAATACCGGTTCTTCCGCTTCAGAATCTGCAAACAGAGAGCAGAATGGACAGACAAACCCAGGCAATAGCGGAAACGCAAACGATCACCACACTTCCGGAACTTCTGGCAGCCATAGAAATGACACTTCCGCAGCAGGCAGTAGTCATGGAGACAACACTGACTCTGATCTGGCAGTAAATCCACATCAGGTTCCGAAAACAGGCGATACCGCAACACTTGGCTTCTGGATGCTTATGAGTGGACTGGCTGGCACAATCTTCTGCATGGTTCTCTGGGCACATCGGAAGAGACAGCTTCACGTGAAATAATAAAATAAACCAGCTTCTATTTTAAAAAAGTCCCTCGGGCAGGATAATCCTTGTCTGGGGGAGTTTTTTATTATAACTGCTTTTAGCCCTGTATCCTGTGCCTGCTTTTATATCTCTCTTGTATCTTATGTATTATACTTTGTTTTAGCACAAATTTAACATTCTTTTTACACATGCGTCCCATCAAAATTCTTATTTTCTTCCATTTTTTCTGCATAAACATCCCTTATACTGAAGCCATAAAACTACATGGAGGTTCACAGCATGAAACCCACA
>CAKQVC010000181.1 GCA_934277655.1 uncultured Clostridia bacterium | reverse complement strand
GGTCAATACGGATCAGGCAAACTGAGAATCCAGGATACGGGAGATATTTATCTGCGTGCGGTCAACTTTACCTTCAAAGAAGGCGGCAGCAGATTTCATATGACAGTAACGCACCCAGATGATCCGGAGCTGGTATATACTTCGCCATCGACAGGAGCATTAAGCACAGATTTGTTAGTACCGGCACTTGGATGGGGAAAAACCTATCGGTTTGATTTTTGCCCGGAGGAAGAGGGATGGTGCGCATTCTCCGGATCTTTATGGGCGACAAAAGGTACGGATACCCTGCAGGGATTCAAACAAAGCAGCTATAATCTTTCGGATGGCGGCGCGTATGTGATGGGTAATGAAAGGACTGTAAGCTTGAAGGTGCCGACAGGCTCTGACTTGAAAGTTCGCGCATTAATCATGTTTTACAGAGAACCTTTGGACTTTAAGACGCACTATGAAAAAACAGAGGAGGGATATGACTGTTACACAGCAACAGTGCCTTCAAAGGTTGGAGGAAGTTTGTATTACACGGTATCGAAAACTGGCTGCGTTACGACCTCTAAAACGATTGGTGCAGGGGAAACCGATATCACTGTTTATGAAAGTCAGATACAAGGAGATCCTTATGCGCAAGTAGACCAGAGCTATGAGGCGTCATTGATTTCTAATGGCAACCGAGCGAAATTCATTGAGCTTCAGCAAGGCGAAGAATTTGCGATCTGGACCAGCCGTGCATGGCAGGCAATTGATACCGGTACGACGAACCGTTATGTGGAGCCGGATAAACATTATTATGTGGTTGATGGTGACGCAGTAACAGTAGATGATATCGGAACTGTAACGGCTGTAAAAGAAGGTACGGCGATCGTTGCCATGACCTACGATGCCATGAACTATGAAGGTAAGTTTTACAGTGCCATTGACAGCGAAGCAGCAGCCGTCTTTGTGTTCACGGTTGGAAAAAGCAGTGATGGTATTACCACGGGCTTGATTAATAATACCGATCTTGATACGCATTATATAGCCTCCAAAGTCATGGTGGATGGAAAAGAGGAACCGATTGAAGAAAATGAAAGCGTGCCGTATACTTTTACGCCTTCCGATGCGAAAGGCGAAACACTTCATGTAAGCGTCAGCACAGTTGAAGGCTATCCGGTACCGACGAAGTCTGCATGGAGAGAGGGAACGGCGAATGAAGATGGTTCCTTTACCATCGCCCTTTATCCGGGAAGAAACGTTGTGAAGGTTACAGCAGGAGACAGAGCAGCTTATCATGTGCTGAACTGCAGAGCCAGCAATGTTACGATTACCAATGAATCAGCACCGGGGCAGTCGCCAAAAGAAGGGGAATCTGTAGCGATTCGATTTGACAATGTGATTACACCGGAGCCGAAGCTTGGAGCTATTTATAATCCTGGTTTTGGCGGAACCGTATATCTGGAAGGAATCTTAAACAATCCTGCGGGAAAACAGACAACGGTTCAAGGCGACGGCGTGCAGTACGATTTGAAGGAAACTGCATTGATAAACTTTACGATTGATGCGGTTGGAACATATAAAGTCGAGAATATGAGAATCCACAGCGGATCGTTTGGTTTAAGCGGAGACGCGCATCTTGCACTGAGCAGGCAGAGCGACGGGGGGAACTATAGTGGTGATGATGCACCGGAAACCGCAGGATATTTCTCTTATTTCCCGACGATTACTTTTACAGCAGAAACAGCTGACTACGAGGAAACTGCGAAAGCGATCACGCAGCTGATTGATGAAATTAAAACTGTTGCATACACCGATGCGTGCAAAACGAAGATCGAAAAAGCACGTAAAGCCTACAATAGTGCCAGCACGGAAGTGAAAAAACTGATTCCGGAAGAAACGCTTCAGAAACTGATTGCTGCAGAAACAGAGTATGCAAGGTTGGAAGAAACTTCCATTGCAGCGGGTATTAAAACTCGCACGGTTGATGAAAAGGAATATTATGTGATCACGAATGCCGATGAGCTGAAATGGTTCACAAAGAAAGTCAACGGAACTTTGGCAGACGCTGCGCAGGCAGAGCCAAACATCAATGCGCTGCTGGATAACGATATTACGGTCAACGAAGCTGTTCTTGGTGATGAATATGCACTGATGAACAAGAAGGCGGAGCAGTGGACTTCGATTCGGGATTTCGCGGGAATCTTTGACGGACAAGGTCACTCTATTAACGGACTGTATCAGAACAGTACCATAGAGCAACAGGGTCTGTTTGCAACAAATAAAGGTACGGTTCAAAACCTCACAGTTGGAGACTCTTATTTTAGAAATACATATAAAACCAATGACCATCGGTATGTTGGCAGCATTGCAGCAGTGAACGAAGGAAAAATCATAAACTGCACAGCGAATGGATATCTGGGCACTTATGCGGGAACCGCAGAGGAGCAAAATAAGAGAGTCGGTGGTATTGCGGCTGAAAATGAAGGCACAATCAGTGAATGCAGGTATGCCGGCAAAGCGGAAGGTTGCCATGCAGGCGGAATTGTTGCAGATAACCAGGGCACGATCGAAAAATGTATCCTTAGTGGAACCGTTAAAGCCACAATATCATACGGCGGCGGTATCGCAGCAGGGTCAAGTGGCGGTGAAATCCGCAATTGTTATGTAGAGGAAAACGCTAAAATAGATGGAGCAGCCGATGCAGCAGGAATTGTATGCGCTGCAAAGAATACAAAGATTTCTTCTTGTTACAATGCAGGAAAAGTAAGCAGTGCGGCAGGTACGGCAAGCGGCATTTATTCCGAAAAAAGCAGCAAGGATATCAGCAGAGATGGTAAGTCTTATTATCTGATAGGCACTGCAAGCACAGGAGTCATTGACAATTTCGTTGAGAGAAAATCAAAGGATGCTTTTGAAAGCGGAGAGGTTGCATATCTTCTTGGAGCAGCGTTTGGACAGAGAATCGGAACCGACAAGTGGCCGGTATTTGCAGATGGAAGCAACATGGTTATTTTAGCGGATGGCTCTTATATGAATCTTTCAGCAGGAAGCGTGGAAAAGATGATTACGGCTATCGGCACAGTGGCGTTGGACGGAGAGAAGGACTGCTTTGCGAAGGTTACAGAGGCGGAGCAAGCTTATAACAATCTGAGCGAAGCGGAAAAAGCAAAAGTGAGCAATCTGGCTGTCCTGGATCAGAAAAAAGCTGATTACACCGCTGCGGTAGATAAGCTCAACCAAATGATTTCAGGACTGGGCACTGTCACAAAAGACAGCGGCGATGTCATTAAACAGGCAAAGTCTGCGTACCAGTTCTATGCGGATAATGGCGGAGAACTCGAAAAAATCCAGAATCCTTCACAGATAGCAACAGCAGAGGAAGAATATTTCAAACTGAAAAAAGACGAAATCGGAACAACGATTCAAACAAAAGTGATGGACGGAAAAGAATATTACGTCCTTACGAATGCAGATGAGTTGTACTGGTTTGCAGGATTAGTGAACGGAACGCTGGGTGATGGAAACGAAACGAAAGCTGATGCAAACGCACTTCTTGCAAATGATATTACGGTAAATAACAACCTGCTGGAAAATATCATTCTCGGAGGCGTAACGGCGGATACGAATAAGCTTGCGGTACAGCGTAAATGGACGCCATTGGCAACATTCAAAGGCACTTTTGATGGGCAGGGGCATACAATAAGCGGCTTGTGCATTGTTACAACGGAAACTGATCAAGCTGCATTTATGAATTCTTTAGATGGCGGAACTGTTCAGAATTTAGAATTAAAGGATTTCTTTATACAAGGCAGATATGTTGCAGGTATTGCAGCTAAAATGAACGAGAATTCGCTTATCGAAAAAAGCAGCACAGTGGGAGTTGTAAGTGGTACAGATCGTGCTGGTGGAATTGTATTGTCCGGTGGAGGCGGAATTATTCGGGATTGCTTTTCACGCAGCAAACTTTGGATTCAGAGGAATATAGAGAACTCAACATTTGCTGGAGGAATTCTTGCAGCAATCGATGGCAACATAACTCTGGAAAATTGCTACGCCGCTGGAACTTTTGGAAATATTGGAACGAGAGGCGGCATAGTTGGATTTTGCAAAAAGGATCAGAAACCGACACTTCGAAATTGTTATTTTGAAAAGGGCAGCAATGTAATTACTGCAATTGGAGTTAATCAAGCAAATGTACCGATTACAGAATTAAAATCCTGCACCTTTGAACAGATGGCAAATGGTGAAGTTGCCTATAAGTTGGGTAAAGCGTTTGGTCAGAATTTGGCGGGAGATGTATATCCTGTATTTAACAATGGCACCAATACCGTTTATGCAGTAGCCGGTTCCTACGAAAACCGTTCCCTGCAGACTGTAAAAAAGATGATTCAGGATATCGGAACCGTTGCGCTGGATGGAAGTAAAGATTGCTTCCTTAAAACCGAGGAAGCGCGCAGCGCTTTTGATGAACTGTCCAAGGATATGCAGAAAGCAATCGGATCAGACTATCGAGACAAACTGCAGCAGGCAGAAGATGCATATGCACAAGTAGTTGCAGATTTTGAAAAAGACATTCAGAACCTGCGTCCGTTGACAAAAGACACCGGGGAGACAGCATATCAGGCAGTTATCAAAAAACTGGAGCAATATACGGAAAGAAAAGGTAATACAGACCGCATTTCCAATTATGGGGGATTAGCTGCAATCAAAGCAGAATTAGACTCGAAAATGGAGTTGTGGACACAGGAAGATATCGAAGCCTCCATCAAAACAGAGCAGCGTGATGGCAAAGAGTTTTATCTCATTTCCAATGCAGATGAGCTGTCATGGTTTATCAATCTGGTCAATGGAACGCTTTGTACCGGTACTGCAAAGAACGTAAATGC
>CAKQVC010000180.1 GCA_934277655.1 uncultured Clostridia bacterium | reverse complement strand
ACATCATTCCCTGCCATTTCCCATCCACCGGCTCCGGCATACGAAGCCACGCAGTCAGGATTCTTCTTCCCTCCTCATCGAGGGTGCTCTGTGGTGCATAAAGGTCTGTTCCATAATCCAGAAACTGATATTCTTCCGGCAGTTCCATCGCACAGGTTTCTTTATCAAATTTCACCTGCATACAGACGGTCTGTGCATCCTCTGCTTTTCCGTCTTTAAATAACTGCATCGGTGAAAAGATTACTACCTGCCTGTTATCTACTTCAAAATAATCCGGACATTCCCACATCCAGCCGAAGTTTTCTCTGGTTACAGAATTCGCAAATTTCCATTCTTCTCCATCTGTACTTGTAAAGAACAAAAGTTTTCCCTGTTTGTCTTCAATGGTGCTTCCAAGTACCATGTACCATCTCTCACCGTCTTTCCAGACTTTCGGGTCTCTTGTGTGGCGTGCATCTCCGATCCCCTCATCATGAATGACTGGAATCACCGTCTTTTTGTCTTTAATATTATCAAAATGAAAGCCATCTTCTGAAGTTATCTTAAGCTGTGCGGAAACAAAATGTTCATCCACACACAAATTGACATCCTCTGGATTTTCTGTAAGATAATTCACACCGGTATAATACAGCTGCAGTTTGCCGTCTTCTTCAATGGCGCTTCCGGAAAAACATCCACTCCGGTCATCTGTTTTGCTTGGAAACAGTGCAATCCCCTGTTCTTCCCAGTTCACCAGATCTTTGCTGACAACATGTCCCCAGTGCATCCGTCCCCAGCGCGGCGCATACGGGAAACACTGGTAAAAAAGATGATACATACCTTTGTAATATATAAAGCCATTCGGGTCATTCATCCAGTAGTCTTTCGGTTTTACATATATTTTCTGCATATTCTACTCACTTTCTATTTTTCTATGAATGGACTGATTACTTCCATTGCTTTTTCTGCTTCAGTGCCTTCTGCATGAATTCTCAGATCAACCGCTTTGGACAGATCCACGCTGAAAATTCCCATGATTGATTTTGCATCAATCACATATCTTCCGGACACAATGTCTACATCACAGTCCAGACGCGTCACAGCATTGACAAAATCTTTTACTCTTTCTATTGTCCCTAAACAAATCTTTACTTCTTTCATTATCAACGTCACTCCTATAAATAATTCATCTCAGTTTCTTTATCAAAGAAATGAATCTTGGATGGCATAAATACAAATTCAATTTCATCTCCAACCTGGCTGATCTCATATTTAGAAACTCGTGCAACTGCCTGGCAGCCTCCGAACTGGAAGTACAGGTTATTCTCATTTCCCATGACTTCTGTATCTGTGATCACAGCTTTCATTTTATTTTCTTTATAAAGTTCCAGGTTCTGTCCATCCATTTTGAGATCTTCTCCACGGATACCAAGTGTCATCTCGCCTTCTTTACCATTCAGTTTCTTAAGAATAGCTTCCGGCAGCATCAGTTTATTTCCGTCTTCAAATGTTACTTCGTTTCCTTTTAAGGTAACATCAAAGAAGTTCATCTGCGGGGATCCTATAAATCCCGCAACAAATTTATTTACCGGATGATCATATAATTCCATTGGTTTTCCAACCTGCTGGATCACGCCCTCTTTCATGATAACGATACGGTCTGCCATAGTCATTGCTTCAACCTGATCATGTGTAACATAGATCGTCGTCGCACCCATTTCACGATGCAGCTTGCTGATCTCCGTTCTCATGCTGACACGAAGTTTTGCATCCAGATTTGACAGTGGCTCATCCATCAGAAATACCTTCTGATTTTTTACTATTGCACGTCCCAGTGCAACCCTCTGTCTCTGACCACCGGAAAGATTCTTCGGTTTTCTGTAACGGAATTCCTGCAGTCTCAGGATATCAATTGCCCAGTCTACTTTTTTCTTGATCTGGTCTGCTGGCATCTTCATGTTCTTCAGCCCGTATCCGATATTTTTTTCTACGGTCATATGCGGATACAGAGCATAGTTCTGGAATACCATCGCAATACCACGGTCTCTCGGTGCTGTCTCGTTCACTCTTTTGCCGTCAATATACAGATCTCCTTCTGTAATCTCTTCGAATCCGGCAATCATACGAAGTGTTGTGGATTTTCCACATCCAGACGGTCCTACAAATGCGATAAATTCTTTTTCTTCTATATTAAGATTAAAATCATCTACTGATTTGTGTTCTGCTCCTGCATATTTTTTTCCGATATGTTTAAATTCTATAAAACTCATAATTCATTAACCCTCCTTGGAACCAGTTGATGTTACACCTTCTACAATCTGTTTGGAGAACAGTGCATAAATAATAATAACAGGGATTGTGATCAGTGTGATCACTGCAAGTGTCTGTCCCATTGTTGTATTGTCATTGGATGTTATGGAGTTCAGACCAATCTGCGCGGTCAGAAGATCACTGGATGTAAATACAAGTGACGGCCAGAGATAATCGTTCCATACTCCAAGGAATGTGAAAACACTGACAGTTGCAACAACTGTTTTTGACATCGGCAATACCATGGTAAAGAAATATTTTACCGGACTGCAGAAATCAAGCTGTGCCGCCTCATAAACATCATCCGGCAGACTTACGAAAACCTGTCGGAACAGGAAGATATTAAACGGATTCACGATCATTGGAAGTACATATCCGATCACGGTATTCAGCAGTCCTGCTTTTGCAATGATCAGAAAGTGTATCGTGATAACGGTTTCTGTCGGTACGATCAGAAGCATCATGATGATCAACAGCCACTGGTCACGGAATGGAAAGTTAATCTTTGCAAGTGCATAGCCTGCAAGTCCGTTTACAATAACCCCAAGTACGATCAACAGTGCCGCATATCCCAGAGTATTGAGCATGTAACGAAGGAAATTGGTATCTGTCAGAATCGTAATATAGTTTTCAAAATAATTTCCATTTAAAGCAGGAGGAATAAATGCTGCTATGGAATTCATATCTGCTGTGATCGCTGCATCTGGTTTAAAGGAGTTTGCAAGCATCCAGATAACCGGAAACAGGAAGAATACAGAGAGTAGCAGCAAAACAACTGCCAGAATCCAGTTAAATGTTTTTTGCTTTTTTGTTAACATGTTTTTTCTCCTCCTTTCCTTTGGTCAGTACATTCTGTATGATCGTCAGGATAACAACAAATATTGTAAATACAATTGCCATTGTTGATGCAAGTCCCATCTCCCAGTTCATTGTACCGGTTTCATAAATATCATATACAAGTGTGTATGTTGAGTGATCCGGTCCTCCACCTGTCATGACCATCGGCTGTACCAGCATACGGAACGCACCGATTGTAACCGTGATAAATACAAACACACAAAGTGGTTTCAGTTCCGGAAGTGTGATGTCTTTAAATTTCTGCCATCCACTTGCATGATCCATCTCTGCTGCTTCATAAAGTGCCGGATTAATATTCTGAAGACCTCCGAGGAAAATGATCATCTGATATCCTACACCCTGCCATACACTCATGATCGCGATGGACGGAAGCGCCTGCTTCGCACTGTGAATAAACGGCTGAGCGCTGATTCCAAAATGAGCAAGCAGTGTATTTAAGATTCCCTCCGGACTGTAGATGTCCATCCAGAGTGTAGATACAACTGCCAGAGACATGACAACAGGGATAAAAAATGCTACTTTAAAATATTTCTTGCAATGCGTAACTTTGTTGATCGCAAGTGCCAGAACAAGTGCTCCGATACACTGGCAGGGAACGATGATAATTACAAATTTTACCGTGTTAAAAAATGATTTTACAAATAATTCGTCTTTAAAAATGTTTATGTAGTTTTCCAGGCCTACAAAATGTGTCATATCCGGATTCAGTGCAAAGTAATCGGTAAAACTGAACACCAGTGTCAGCACCATCGGCAGAAATAAAAACAGCGTAAGAAGTACCAGTGCCGGGCCAAAGAAAGCCATTCCTAAGATTGATTCTTTTTTCTTCATTATTCTCTCGTATAACGTTCCAGTTTCGCGTTAATCCTTTCTACAGATTTATCCAGTTCTGTCTGTGCATCCTTGCCGCCAAGTCCGACACTTTCAAGTGCCTGCTGGAAGGATGTACTTACCTGTGGATATACAGGAGTTTTTGGTCTTGGGTGTCCGTATTTACTCAGCTGCTCGTACAGTGCTTTGTAATTTTCGTCTGTCTGGAATATATCGATCTGATCAAATGCCTTATATGTTGATGGGAGTGATTTTGCTTCATTCCAGATTCTTACACCACTTTCCACACCACTCATCCATTTGACCAGCTCTGTTGCACCTTCAATATTGTCCGTCTCTGAGGATGCTGCAAATGCCCAGGATCCTGTCGGTGTATATCTCTCTCCATCCCAGTCATCACCTACTACATAAGGTGCAACCCCAAGATTCACATCCGGATAGTTCTCATAAATCGTATTGACTTCCCACGCCCCGTCAAATTTGAAAGCTGCTCTTCCGCTTTCAAACAGATTCTCTATTGGAGCTTCAGACATATATTTGTTCTCTACAATCTGGTGAAAATAATTCATAACTTCAACATTCTTTTCTGAATTGAAATATCCGTCCACTGTCAGTCCGTCTTCGCTTACCAGGTTTCCACCATTTGCCCAGATAAATGGGGCATAATAATAAATACTTGCTTCACCTACCGGGAATGTCATGTCGATCGGATAACCATTCTTCTCATCCATCAGCGGTTTCAGCTTAGCCAGAATATCCATAAATTCTGATGTCGTCCACGGATGATCTGCATCCGGAACCTCAATTCCGGCTTCTTCCAGAATATCTTTGTTGTAGTAAAGACCTACACTGGATTCCATAACTCCAAGTGCATAAAGCTTATC